>NZ_JAAGPO010000020.1:0-89422 GCF_017104825.1 Burkholderia sp. Ac-20345
TCGATGACACGGCCGGCGGCCGGCGCCGCGGGCCCCGATCCGCGGGCCTTCGCGGTGGCGCTCGTGGCCGTGTTCGCCGTTGCTACGATCGCGACCGTGGCGCAGCACGCGTCGATGGCCGCGATGGGCGGCGAGCCGATGCCCGGCGGCTGGATGGCCTCGGCTGCATGGCTGCGACCGTGCGGCCGGGGCGCGGGCCGCGCATTCGCGGCGTTCGCCGGAATGTGGGGCGCGATGACGGCGACGATGATGCTGCCCGTGCTGGCGCCGGTGCTCTGGCGATACCGGCGGCGCGTCGGTCCGCTGACCGCAACCCGTGCGGCATGGCTCGTCGTCGTCGCGGGTGCCGGGTATTTCGCCGTGTGGATGGCGCTCGGGGTGCTCGTGTTTCCGGCTGGCGCCGCGCTGACGGCCGCCGCTGCCCGGCTGCCGGCGCTCGCACGCGCGCTGCCGTTTGCGGCCGGTGCGGTCGTGTCGGCCGCGGGCGTGCTGCAATTTTCCGCGTGGAAGGCGCGGCGGCTGGCGTGCTGCCGGCATGCGGCAGGCGGCGCCCCCCGGTTGCGGGCGGTTGCCGGCGCGGCATGGCAGCACGGCGTGCGGGCCGCCATGCATTGCAGTGCTTGTTGCGGGAACCTGATGGCGATCGCGCTCGTGGCCGGCATGATGGACCTGCGCGTGATGGCCGCCGTGACGATCGCGATTGCCGCCGAGCGCCTCGCGCCGTTCGGCGGGCGTGTTGCGCGGATCGCCGGCTGCGTGGCGGTCGGCGCAGGCATCACGATGATCGCCCGCGCGGCCGGGCTGCTATAACAGAGGGTAGGCAGGCCGATTCGACACGTTGCCGGGCCTTGCTTCACCGTGGCCGTTACCGTCGCGTGACCCGTTCGCGACAGGCGGATCGGCCGCTTGGCCGCCGGTTGCGCGAATGGCTCGATGCGGCGGTGAAACGAAAGGCGATCGAAAACGAACCGAACTGCGAACCGAACGATTCGGCCCCCGAACGGAGGAAAGCGGCTAAGCCGTTGTTCGTGTTGTGAAAATTCGCAGCGCTTCGCGTATAATTCGCTTTTGCGCCCATAGGATTTGCCATGCGTCTGATCCAAAAAGCACTCACTTTCGATGACGTGCTCCTCGTTCCCGCCTTCTCCGACGTTCTCCCGCGCGACACCAGCCTCAAGACCAAGCTGACCCGCAACATCTCCCTGAACATGCCGCTCGTGTCCGCCGCGATGGACACGGTCACCGAAGGTCGCCTTGCGATCGCGATGGCACAGCAGGGTGGCGTCGGTATCGTCCACAAGAACCTGACGCCGGCCGAACAGGCTCGCGAAGTCGCGAAGGTCAAGCGTTTCGAATCGGGCGTCGTTCGCGATCCGATCACGGTGCCGCCGCAAATGAAGGTGCGCGACGTGATCGCGCTGTCGCGCCAGCATGGCATCTCGGGCTTCCCGGTCGTCGAAGGCCCGCAACTCGTCGGCATCGTCACGAACCGCGACCTGCGTTTCGAAACCCGCCTCGACGAGCCGGTCAAGTCGATCATGACGCCGCGCGAGCGCCTCGTCACGGTCAAGGAAGGCACGCCGCTCGCCGAAGCGAAGGCGCTGATGCACAGCCACCGCCTCGAGCGCGTGCTGGTCGTCAACGACGCGTTCGAACTGCGCGGCCTGATGACCGTCAAGGACATCACGAAGCAGACCGAGCACCCGGACGCGTGCAAGGACGAACACGGCAAGCTGCGCGCAGGCGCGGCGGTCGGCGTCGGTCCCGACAACGAAGAGCGCGTCGAGCTGCTGGTGCAGGCCGGTGTCGACGTGATCGTCGTCGATACCGCGCACGGCCACAGCAAGGGCGTGCTCGAGCGCGTTCGCTGGGTCAAGCAGAACTTCCCGCACGTCGAAGTGATCGGCGGCAACATCGCGACGGCCGCCGCCGCGAAGGCGCTCGTCGAATACGGCGCGGATGCAGTCAAGGTCGGTATCGGCCCGGGCTCGATCTGCACGACGCGGATCGTCGCCGGTGTCGGCGTACCGCAGATCAGCGCGATCGCGAACGTCGCGGAAGCGCTGAAGGGCACGGGCGTGCCGTGCATCGCCGACGGCGGCGTGCGCTTCTCGGGCGACGTGTCGAAGGCCCTCGCGGCCGGCGCGAACGCGGTGATGATGGGCAGCATGTTCGCGGGCACCGAAGAGGCGCCGGGCGACGTGTTCCTGTACCAGGGCCGCCAGTACAAGTCGTATCGCGGCATGGGTTCCGTCGGTGCGATGAAGGACGGCGCGGCAGACCGCTACTTCCAGGACAACTCGGCGAACATCGACAAGCTCGTGCCGGAAGGCATCGAAGGCCGTGTCGCGTACAAGGGTTCGGTCAACGCGATCCTGTTCCAGCTGGTCGGCGGTGTGCGCGCGAGCATGGGCTACTGCGGCTGCAAGACGATCGACGAGCTGCACGACAAGGCCGAATTCGTCCAGATCACCGCGGCGGGCATGCGCGAGTCGCACGTGCACGACGTGCAGATCACGAAGGAAGCGCCGAACTACCACGTGGACTGATCGCCGATGAAACCGCTGCTGCGAGCCGTGCTGATTATCGATGCCGTGCTGCTGCTGGCGTTCGGCGTGCTGTTCGTGCTGACGCCCTGGCAGTCGCTCTTCAACGCGCTGCAGCTCGCGAACGTCCAGCCGGCCATGCTCGGTCAGGCGTTCGGCATCGCGTTGCTCGGGCTCGCGTGGCTCGCGTTTCATGCAGCGTTCAACGGGGACCTCACGGCGCCCGTCGCGCGGTCGGTCGGCCATGTGGTCTGGCTGACCGGCGCGCTGACGATCGTCTGGTCGATGGGCACCGGCAGCGGTCCCGCGCTCGCAGCCGCCGGCAGGGTGCTGTCGGTCGTGGCCGGTGTCGCGCTGATCGTGCTGGGCCTCGGCGGCGTGCGGCTCGCATCGGCCGTACGCCGGCGCGAAAAGACGCAGGCGCTCGAGGCGCGCGCGCCGGCGGAGCGTCCGGCCGAGCCGGCGATGGCGCCCGCGTCGTCGTCCGCACCGCAGCGTGTCGAACCCGTCGTCAGCCGTCCCGCAGCACCTGCTGCACCGTCACCGGCTTCATCCGGCTCCAGTCGATCGTCAGGCGGCGTCGCACTCGACGAGCGCCCGCCGATGCAGGATTGACCGGCCATGCGTCGCGCGTGCTGCCTTCCGCCCGACGCCGCTGTCCATGCTATTGACGCAGCGCATGATGCACATGATGCGCTGCTTTTCTTATTCTCTTCATCCCGTCCGCAGCCATGCACGACAAAATCCTGATTCTCGACTTCGGTTCGCAAGTCACCCAACTGATTGCGCGACGCGTGCGCGAAGCGCACGTCTACTGCGAAATCCATCCGAACGATGTGTCCGACGACTTCGTCCGCGAGTTCGCGCCGAAGGCGGTGATCCTGTCGGGTAGCCACGCGAGCACGTACGAAGACCATCAGCTGCGCGCGCCGCAGGCCGTGTGGGACCTCGGCGTGCCGGTGCTCGGCATCTGCTACGGCATGCAGACGATGGCCGTGCAGCTCGGCGGCAAGGTCGAGTGGAGCGACCACCGCGAATTCGGCTATGCGGAAATGCGTGCGCATGGCCATACGCGCCTGCTCGACGGCATCGAGGATTTCAAGACGGACGAAGGCCACGGGATGCTGAAGGTCTGGATGAGCCACGGCGACAAGGTTGCCGAGCTGCCGCCGGGCTTTGCGCTGATGGCGTCGACGCCGAGCTGCCCGATCGCCGGCATGGCCGACGAGGCACGCGGCTACTACGCGGTGCAGTTCCACCCGGAAGTCACGCACACGGTGAAGGGCCGCCAGATCATCGAACGCTTCGTGCTGCAGATCGCCGGCGCGAAGCCCGACTGGATCATGAAAAACCACATCGAGGAAGCCGTCGCGAAGATCCGCGAGCAGGTCGGTGACGAGGAAGTGATTCTCGGCCTGTCGGGTGGGGTCGATTCGAGCGTCGCGGCCGCGCTGATCCATCGCGCGATCGGCGACCAGCTCACCTGCGTGTTCGTCGACCACGGCCTGCTGCGCCTGAACGAAGGCAAGATGGTGCTCGACATGTTCGAGGGCCGCCTGCATGCGAAGGTCGTCCACGTCGACGCGTCCGAACAGTTCCTCGGCCACCTGGCCGGCGTGACCGATCCGGAAGCGAAGCGCAAGATCATCGGCCGCGAGTTCGTCGAGGTGTTCCAGGCCGAAGCGAAGAATCTGTCGAAGGCGAAGTGGCTCGCGCAGGGCACGATCTACCCGGACGTGGTCGAATCGGGCGGCACGAAGACGAAGAAGGCAACGACGATCAAGAGCCACCACAACGTCGGCGGCCTGCCGGAAACGCTCGGCCTGAAGCTGCTCGAGCCGCTGCGCGACCTGTTCAAGGACGAAGTGCGCGAGCTGGGCGTCGCGCTCGGCCTGCCGCCGGAGATGGTGTACCGCCATCCGTTCCCGGGCCCGGGCCTCGGCGTGCGGATTCTCGGCGAAGTGAAGCGCGAGTACGCGGACCTGCTGCGCCGCGCGGACGCGATCTTCATCGAGGAACTGCGCAACACGACCGCGACCGCGCACGATGCGGCTGCCGGCCTGTGCGGCGAAGCCGATGTCGGCAAGAGCTGGTACGACCTGACGAGCCAGGCGTTCGCGGTGTTCCTGCCGGTCAAGTCGGTGGGCGTGATGGGCGATGGCCGCACGTACGACTACGTGACGTCGCTGCGCGCAGTGCAGACGACCGACTTCATGACAGCACACTGGGCGCACCTGCCGTACGCGCTGCTCGGCCGCGCGTCGAACCGGATCATCAACGAGGTGCGCGGGATCAACCGTGTGGTGTATGACATCTCGGGCAAGCCGCCGGCGACGATCGAGTGGGAGTAACTGGACGTCCGGCACGTGCCGGACGACCTGACAGCAGGACACATCAAAGCCCGCTTCACAGCGGGCTTTTTTGTTTTTTGGCCCGACTGGCGCCATGGCCCGATTGGCGCGCCGCGCGGATTTCGTGTTTCGTCGACTAGAACACACCGAGAACATTCGTGTGCCATGACGCGTCGCGGATGCCTTTATTTCCGCTCTCGTTCAACCAGCGGCTCCGCTCATACCCCTCCCAATTTCGCCGCGACTGTAATCGAGTGTAATTGATTGCTCCGCGCGCTCAGCCTAATTTCTTCCCGGCAGGTGCGCTTCGCGGATGGCCGGCTCAAGCCACCACGAAGCTTGTGATGAGCGTTATCGATGCGTGACTCGCGCAAGCCAGATTCGGCCTATACGGCCCCCCCTGGTTCTCGGCTTTTCAACTCACAGCAGGAGAAATTGTCATGTCGAACGGAAATTTCAGCGAAATCCAGAAGTTCGCGGAGCAGGCGGATTTGAAGCGCGTAGACGTCGAGTCAATCCAGTTGGGCTATTGGGACAATCACGATACCGTTCCCTTTATGCTCAATAACGAGGGGGCGAATTCGTTTGAGGTGAATGCGACGAACACGGCGTTGCTGATCCAGATCGGAAGCGCAATTGCCGCGCTTGGACAGAAGCAGAAGGTCGTGGCCTATCTGGGAGACCTCAGCCACGGCGGTACCCTCAAAGTGCTCCTTGTCGGTGTCGCATAATACGAAAGCAAGGCGCCGCTCAGTCGGTCAGCGTCGTGGACGGCCGCAAAATGGCCGTCCTGCCGTTGCTTTGTATTCGGAATCAACCGGAAGACTGTTGCGACAAGAAAGCGGCCTGGCAGGTTGCCAGGCCGTTTTTCATTGACGGATTGCGCAAGTCAGCGCCGTCACGCGTCGGATGCTCACGCGTGCGCGCCCACGAGCGAACGCAGGTACGTCGGCACCTTCGCCTTCGCCGTTGCCTGCACACGTGTCATGAGCGCGTGATCGATGCGATTCAGTCCGTAAGTCCGCGAAATGTCGTGCTGCAACCGGCACCACAGGTGACCGGCCATCTCGGCATCGACCATCGCCCGGTGCGCACGGCCCGATTTGGGCAACCGCAGCATATCCACCAGGCTCGACAAGCGGTGACTCTGGGCATCCGGATAGATACGTCGTGCCACGAGCATCGTGCACGCAAAGGCATGCTCGGCCGACATGCCGAGAATCCCGAGCTCCGACTGCCAGAACCGTTTGTCGAAGCCGGCGTTGTGGGCGACGACCGCATGCTTGCCGACGAACGCAGCCGCTTCCTTCATGACTGTCGACGCCGGGGGAGCCGATGCAATCATCTCGTTCGTGATGCCGGTCAGCGCGACGACATCCGACGGTATGCGTCTGCCTGCATTCATCAGGCTCTGGAAACGGTCGACGACTTGTCCGTCCCGGAGCAGGATGACGGCGATTTCGGTCGCTCGGTCGCCCATGTTCGGCGAAAGTCCGGTTGTTTCGAAGTCCAGTACCGCAACGGTTTGCATGGTCGAATCCTGTTGCTTCACGCGGTGTCGTTAGAGTGGCCGAGAGGTTAGCATCTCCAGGCCCGCGACAGGCTCGTTCAGCCCGGGAAAAGACCATTCGTGCGGCAAACGCCGACCCGATCGATGATCCGGATCGACGGCGATGCGTCCCGGTCCGCCGGTGGCTCGGCAGGACGCACGACGATGCAACAGGGTGCCGGCCGCCGACTATCGGCAGCCCATCGATCCGTGGGTCACGCCGCCAGCCCGTTTTCGCCCTCAACCATCCGGATCGGGCCCGTGGTTTGTCCCGCACCCAGCCTGATGCTGAACGCGATCAGGTCCTCGTAAATCTCCCGTTGCCCGGCAGGCAGCACGGGCAGCAGCGTCTCGCGCCGCTTGTCCGCATCGAACAGCGATTCCACCAGCCATCCCGTCAGATAGAGCGACGCCAGGCACCCGCCCGCGGTCGCGACGTTGCCGTGGCACACCAGCGGTTGCTCCGGCACGTCCAGCCCGAGTGCCTGCAAACCCTTCCGTGCGTCGGGGTGCGTCGTGGCGCGGCGCTCCGGCAGCAGCCCGAGTCGTTCGAGAATGAAGGCACCGCCGCAGATCGACCCGACCAGCTGGCGTTCGGGGTCGAGATCGAACGACGGCAGGAAATCCGGATGGGCGAGTGCGGCCGGCACGCCTTCCTTGCCGCTCGAAAACAGGACCGCGTCGGCGTGATTGGCGTCGGCGAGCGGGCCGTGCGTCGGGATGGCCAGGCCATGCGCGGACTGCAGCACCGGCTGCGCGCCCAGAATCCGCACGCGCCAGTCCCTGTTGTTGCGGCCGAGAATGTCCCACATCAGGAACAGGTCGATGTCGGTGAACCGGTCGAATGCGATGAGCGCGATGTCTTTCAAGGCGAACTCCATGAGTAATGGCGCGACGCCGGAAGCGGCGGCGGCCGTGATAGAGTTCGCAGCCTATCTGTCCATGCCGCACCATACACAGCCTGTATGGCGATGACGATGAGCACACTGACGCGTAACGACTGGATTTCAGCGGGCTTCGACGCCCTCGACGGGGAAGGGTATGCGGGCATTTCGGCCGAAAGCCTCGCGCGACGGCTGAACGTGACCCGTGGATCGTTCTATCACCACTTCCGCAATCGCGAGGATTTCGTCAGGACGCTGCTGACCGCATGGGAGGACGACTACACCGCGCGGATGCTGGCGTATGCGGCGGATGGCCGCGGTGCCGGCGACACGCTGGCGCGCTATCTGCGCATTGCCGCCAAGAAGCGGCCCGGGCGTGAAATCGCGATCCGCGCGTGGGCGCTGCACGATCCGCTGGTCGCGGAATTCCAGCAGCGCGTCGATGCGGCGCGACTCGCGTTTGCGATCGAGACGTCGCGCAGGCTGGTGCGCACGTCGGGCGAGGCCGAGATCGTCGGGCAGGCCGTGCACTTGTGCCTGATCGGCGGACAGCAGGCCGGGCTGCGGCGCGATGCCGACCGGTTCAACGGGTTCATGCAGCGCGCGGTTGCAATGGTCGAACGCGTGCTGCCGACGCGTCGTGCATGACGCGTCACGTGGCCGTGGGTTGCACGCGTGGAGCAGACCCGGTGTCGGGCAGCCGTGCTCGCGTGCCTGGTGCGCATGACGTCGAGGGCGGCGCGATATTCCTCGCCCGCCACGGTTATTCGTGCTGCGGCGAGGACAGCGGTGCCGCGCGATAGCGCAGGTGAATCAGCGGATAGGCGCGCGCCTGTCCATCGAGCGCCGATCGCCCGGTGCGCTCGAAGCCGAGCCGTTCATAGAATCCCGCTGCCGCTTCGTTCTGCTCGTTGACGTCGGTCGACAGGTCGGGATGACGCTTGAGTGCATCTTCCACGAGCAGGCGCCCGACACCCGCGCCATGGTGAGCGGGATCGACGAACAGTGCTTCCATGTGACTGCCGTCGAGCAGCATGAAGCCGATCGCGCGGTCGGCATCGTCGACGGCGAGATCGAGCGTGGCACCGGGCAGGAACGCGATGACTTCGGATTCGATCGTGCGACGGTCGTCGTCGCTCAGGAAGTGATGCGTGGCGTCGACCGCATCGCGCCAGATATCCAGCACGCGTGCGCCGTCGGCTTGAGTGGACTTGCGAATTCTGATCATGGTTTGGCCCATCTTTGATTTGTAGTTGGAAGTTCGGCGGGTAGCCGATCCCGTCATAGTCCCGGTCGGGCCGCCTGAAAGGGCTTCAGGTATTCAGGTATTAGCCGGACGCTGCGCGTTGCCAAGAGCCGCCGCGCGCTCGATCGCGCGGCGCGCAACGTCGCGTACACCCGCGCTCATCGGCAAATCATCACGGTCGAGCTCGGCGAGATCGAACCAGCGCGCGTCGAGTGCGTCGTCGCCGGCGGCAGGCGTGCCGCGCAACCATCTGCACAGCACCGCGACCATGACGAAGTGCTGACGCACTTCGCCGCCGGCATCGTAATCGAACGCATCCAGCGCGGTAAAGGTGTCGAGTGCGTCGACGTCGACGGTCGTCTCTTCGGCGATCTCGCGCACGATCGCGTTCGCAATCGATTCCCCCGTTTCGATCTTGCCGCCAGGAAAGCCCCAGCAGCCTGCATCGGGCGGGTTGGCGCGGCGTACCAGCAGCACGTCGCGTTCCCGCAGCACGATGCCGATCACGGCGGGAACAGGGCGGACGGAAGCGGTGACGCCGGTCGAGGAGCGGGGTGAATCGGACATGAGTTTCTACGTGTAGAAGCGTTCGAGTATGTGTGGCGGCCGGCGACGATTCATCGTGCGTCGTCGGTGCGCTGCTCGATCGCACGGATCACGGCGACCATGTCGTCCGCGCCATGTCCGGCCCGTTCGGTCTCGCCGTACAGCGCATGGCAGATGTCGAGCAGCGGCGACGCGATGCCGATGCCGCGCGCGGATTCGGCGACGAGGCGCGCATTCTTCAGCACGTCGGTGATCGCGGCCTGCACCGAGAAATCCGCCGCGACGAGCTTGCCGAGCTTCACGCGCGATACGTCGCTCGCCATCGGGCCCGCGTTCAGCACGTCGGCGAAGCGGGCGAGATCGATGCCGTGGCGTTGCGCGAAATGCGTGGCTTCGGTCAGGCCGGTGACCATCGTGATCAGGAACAGGTTCACGGCGAGCTTCATCGTCAGCGCCGACGGTACGTCGCCGCACACGAAGCTGTCGCGGCACAGCGGCTTCACGAGCGCGCGGGCGGCGTCGACGTCGTCCGGCGCGCCGGCGAGCATCACGACGAGTTGCCCGGCTTCGGCCGGCTTGCGCGACCCCGACACCGGCGCTTCGACGTAGCGGCCCGATGCGGCAGCGATGTCATCGGCCAGTGCGCGCGAATACTCGGGTGCGTTCGTGCCCATGTTCACGATGGTGTGCCCGCCGACACGGGCGGCGAAACCGGGCGTGCCGCGTGCGAGGACGGTGTCGATCGCCGCGTCGTTCGCGAGCATCAGGATCACGGTGCCGCAGGTCGCGAACACGTCGTCGATGTGCTCGGCGACGCGTGCGCCGGCGTCGCGCAGTACATCGTCGCTGCCGTGCGACCGGCTCCATACGACGAGCGGCGTGCCGGCCCGCGCAAGATTGAGCGCCATCGGCGTACCCATCACGCCGAGACCGATGAATCCGACTGCGGTTTGCATGTTCTGGCTCCCACGGTGGGTGGAGACGATCGTGGGCGTCAGTATCGCAGCGTTTCCGCCCGCCCGCTATTTCGTCCACGCCCCCGTGGGAGCCACGTCATGGTCGCGCCGTCATCTCCGCCAGATACGGCCACGGATAGATGCCGCGCGCATGACCGTCGCCGAACACCGCGCGGATGCCGTAGCCGGCTGCTTCGACGCCGTCCAGCATCAGGTCGGGCCGCGCATCGACACGACCGCCGTCGCGCCGGATCCTTCGGCATTCCGCACACGGACAATCGCCGCGCAGCTGTGCATAGCCGATGCGTTGCGTGTGACCGTCGGGCCAGTGGAGTGTCAACGTGCGCGCCTGATGATCGAGTGCGATTTCGGTCGGAGAGATCATTGCGACGCCTCGTCGATTTGCCGGATCGCGATCCGCACGGCCTTGCGGACTTCCGGATCGTGATCCTCCAGCGCGTGGGTCAGCGCAGGCAACGTCGCGCGGTCGCGCAATTCACCGAGCGCAAGCGCGGCTTCCTTGCGCAGGTTGCTGATCGCATGCGAGAGCAGCGCGACGACGGCCGGCGCCGCGGCTGCATCGCGCAGTTGCCCGAGCGCACGCGCGGCACGCAGGCGCACCTGCCAGTAGTCGTCGTCGAGCGCGGCGACGAGCGGCTCGCGCGCGGTCGCGACGCGCAGCTTGCCGAGCGTCGTGGCCGCTTCCTCGCGCACCTGCCATTCGCGGTCGCGCAGCGCAGCGAACAGTGCGTGGATGGTGGACGCATCGTCGGGCGCCGCGAACCCGATCGCGCCGACCGCGCCGCGCCGCACGTCCGCTGCGGCATCGGTCGTCGCGATGTGCGCGAGCGGCGGCAGCGCACGCGGATCCTTGAGCCAGCCGAGTACCGTCACGGCTTCGGCGCGCACGGCAGCGTGTTCGGCATCGAGCGCGTGCAGTGCGGGGGCGAACGCGTCGGGATCGCGCAACTCGCGCAATCCGCGCAGCACGGCACGACGCACGAACGGCTCGGGCCGGGCGGCCCATCGACACAGCACGGCGCCCGATGCCGTGTCCTTCAGTTCGGACAGGCTCTGCGCCGCGGCGGCGCGCACGTCGTCGTCCGGATCGAGCAGTGCAGCGCACAGTGCGTCGACGACATCGGGCTGCTCCCACGCACCGAGCACGCGGGCGGCTTCGCCGCGCACGTCGGCCGACGGATCGTCGCGCAGCGCGGCGATGAAGGCGGGCACGAACGCCGGTTCCTCGAGATCGGCGAGTTCGAACAATGCGACGCGGCGCACGGACGCATCGGGTGCGGCGAGGCGGGCGACGAGCGCGGCTTCGTCGGGGGCGTGTGCGCCGGGCAACGCGGCAGCGAAGGTGGAGTCGGTCATGAGCGGCGGGAAAGAGCGTTGAGGGGTACGGTCAGCGCAGCAGGTAAGGAATGTCGACCTTGACCGCGCCGGTCGGGCAGTCGCGCTCGCATGGCATGCAGTACCAGCATTCGTCGAACTGCATGTACGCCTTGCCCTTGGTCACGTCGATCGCGAGCAGGTCGAGCGGGCACACGTCGACGCAGACGGTGCAGCCCTTGTCGGCAATGCACAGGGCCTCGTCGATCGTCACAGGTGCGCTGCTGCGCTGGAAGATGTCGTGCGGGGTATGGGGCATGGCAGGTTCCTCAGAGGGCAGCCGCGAGCGCGGCCGGTTCGCGGATGCGCAGATTCGTATAGGCGGTGCGATCGTCGTCGGCAAGCGGCACGACGTACGGTTCGACCGGCCGCTTCTCGCTGCGCATCACACCGTCGGCGTCCTTGCGCAGCCAGGTATGGCAGAACCATTCGGCGTCGTTGCGATGCGGAAAGTCGACGCGATGGTGGTACAGCCCCCAGCGGCTCTCGGTGCGGAACAGCGACGCGCGCGCGGCCATTTCCGCGCAGTCGCGAATCGCGCGCACCTCGGCGGCGCGCATCAGTTCATGCGGATGGTTCGCCTTGATCTCTTCGATATCCTCAGTAATGGCGTCAAAGCGTTGCAGCCCGATTTCCATCTTGCGCGTCACCTTCGGTGGTTGCAGGTAGTCGTTCACCATGCGGCGCAGCTTGTATTCGACCTGCGCCGGCGCCAGGCCGCGCTCGCGCAGCAGCGGGGCAAGCACGCGGGTGCGCTCGGCGGCGACCTGTTCGTCGTCCACCGGTGCATGCGCGCGGCCGGCCACGTAGTCGGCCGCGTTCTGCCCGGCAAACCAGCCGTACGTAAAGGCGCCCAGCATGTAGTTGTGCGGAACGGCTGCCATGTCGCCGGCCGCGTAGAGCCCGGGCACGGTCGTCTCCGCGCGGGCGTTCACGTACACGCCGGATGCGCTGTGGCCACTGCAGAAACCGATCTCGGAGATGTGCATCTCGACCATCTGGCTGCGGTAATCGGTGCCGCGCCCCGCATGGAAGCGGCCGCGGCTCGGCCGCTCGTTCGTATGCAGGATCTGCTCGATGGTCTGGATCGTTTCTTCCGCGAGATGGTCTAGCTTCAGGAACACGGGGCCGTTGCCGCTTTGCAGTTCCTGGTAGAACTCCCACATCATCTGGCCGCTCCAGTAATCGCATTCGATGAAGCGTTCGCCGTTGCCGTTCGCGGTGAAACCGCCGAGCGGGCCGGTCACGTACGCACACGCGGGACCGTTGTAGTCCTTGATCAGCGGATTGATCTGGAAACACTCGAGATTCGCGAGCGCGGCACCGGCGTGATAGGCCATCGCATAGCCGTCGCCTGCGTTGGTCGGGTTCTCGTACGTGCCCATCAGGTAGCCCGAGGACGGCAGCCCGAGGCGGCCGGCCGCGCCGCAGCAGAGGATCACGGCCTTCGCGCGGATCACGTGGAACTCGGCGGTGCGGCAGTCGAAGCCGAGCACGCCGCTCGCGCGGCCCTGCGCGTCGGTCAGCACGCGCGTCGCGACGATCCGGTTCGTGATCGCGATACGCGCGCGCTTCAACTGCCGGTACAGCACCTTCTTGATGTCGTGTCCTTCCGGCATCGGCAGCACGTACGAGCCCATGTGATGGACCTTCTTCACTGCGTAGTCGCCGGTGCCGTCCTTCTCGAACTTCACGCCCCAGCGGTCGAGCTGCTCGATCGTCGCGAAGCTGTGCGTCGCATATGCATACACGGCTTCCTGGTCGACAATCCCGTCGTTGGCGATCGTGATCTCGCGCGTGTACTGCTCGGGTGTCGCATGCCCGGGGATCACCGCGTTGTTCAGGCCGTCCATTCCCATCGAGATCGCGCCGCTGCGCTTCACGTTGGCTTTTTCGAGCAGCAGCACGCGCAGGGACGGGTCGCGTTCCTTTGCCTTGATCGCCGCCATCGGGCCGGCCGTGCCGCCGCCGACCACGACGATGTCGTATTCGAGCACATGGGTAGTCATCGCTGTTTCCTTGCAGGTTTGCGCGGTTTCTGCCGGTCGACGCGCAGCCGGTACTGGAAGGCGTCGCCGCGGAAGTAGAGGTATTCGTAGTCGATCGGTGCGCCCGACGCGTCATGCGTGAGGCGCTCGATGCGCAGCACGGGGCTGCTTTCCTCGACATGGAGCGCATCGACGATCTCGTCGTCGGCGAGGATCGCGTCGATCGACACGTCGGCATGGCCGAGCGGGATGCCGCAGTCGTTTTCCAGGACGAGGAAAATGTCGCGGGTCGCGAGATCGGCGCCCGCGAGGCGCTTGCCGAGTGCTTCGGGCACCCATGTCTGTTCGAGCGACACGGGCTCGCGATTCAGCAGCCGCACGCGATGAATCTCGATGAGCGGCGCGCCCTCGGGCACGTTCAGCTTCGTCGCGAGATGACGGTCGGCCTTGACGGTGCGGAAACTGCGCACCTGGTTGACGATCTCGTAGCCCATCGACGACATCGCCTCGGCGAAGCCCTGCAGCGACGTCACGTTCTGGAACGCCTTCGGCTTCGACACGAAGGTGCCCTTGCCGTGCAGCTTGAACAGCAGTCCTTCCTTCTGCAGATCGCCGAGCGCCTGGCGCACCGTGATGCGGCTGACGTCGAACATCGCGCAGAGTTCGTGCTCGGAAGGCATCCGGCTGTGCGGCGCATAGGTGCCGTCGAGAATGCGCGCGCGCAGCGTGTCCTTGATCTGCACGTAGAGCGGGGCCGCCGACAGCGGCACGACGTTGGGGGAGGTCATCGATCGACTTGTTATGACAAGATGAGCCGAGTGTAGCCAGCGCGATCGCACGCCCCAACCAACTATTTCTGATTTCGACTTTCCGATTCCGGAAAAGCGCGGCGGCAAGGGGCAGACCGAACGGACGATTCGGCATGTGGGGTCGGCCCGTTCCGCCCGTTGCGGGCGGAGCGGATCGGCGGACAATCAAAAAAATCGCGGACGCGTGTGCCGAGCATGTCGATTTCCCGATGCGTCGCCCGTCGTATCCATGTTCGACCGGGTATTGCGCCACGCAGGTGGCGCCCGGTTCCCGAGGACCGCCGTCACGAAAAGGAGGCACCCCATGCCGGATTCCCGATACCGCTGGGTCATCGTCGCCGCGGGCGGCCTGATGGGCTGCATCGCGATCGGCGCGATGTTTTCGCTGCCGGTGTTCCTGCGCGCGATCGCGCGCGACACGGGCTGGTCGATGACCGGCATTTCCGGCGCGATGACGCTCGGCTTCATCGCAATGGCTTTCGCGAGCATGGGGTGGGGCAGCCTGTCGGACCGCATCGGCACGCGCCCGGTCGTCATCACGGGCGCCGCGCTGCTGTCGGCGAGCCTGGCACTGGCGAGCCGCGCGCCGTCGCTGCTCGCGTTCCAGCTCACTTTCGGTCTTGCCGTCGGCGGTGCGACGGCCGCGATATTCGCGCCGATGATGGCGTGCGTGACGGGCTGGTTCGACACGCACCGCAGCCTCGCGGTGTCGCTCGTGTCGGCCGGCATGGGGATGGCGCCGATGACGATGGCCCCGCTCGCCGCATGGCTCGTGTCGGTGCGCGACTGGCGCACGTCGATGCTGCTGATTGCGGCGCTGGCGGCCGCCGTGATGATTCCGGTGTCGCTGCTGGTGCGCCGGGCACCCGCGCTCGACGGCGCGCATGCGGCGCTAGCCGCGTCAGCGCCTGCCGGCGAACCTGCGGCGATGTCGGTCGCGGATGCGCTGCGTTCGCCGCAGTTCATCGTGCTGCTGCTGACCAACTTCTTCTGTTGCGCGACGCACTCGGGCCCGATCTTCCATACGGTCAGCTACGCGGTGACGTGCGGGATCCCGCTGATCGTCGCGGTGTCGATCTACAGCGTCGAAGGGCTCGCCGGCATGGGCGGCCGGATCGCATTCGGGATCCTGGGCGACCGCATCGGTGCGAAGCGCATGCTGGTGGCCGGGCTGCTCGCGCAGGCGCTCGGCGCGCTCGGGTACGACTTCGTGCGCACGCTCGACGGGTTCTACGCGGTTGCGACCTTGTTCGGCTTCATCTACGCGGGCGTGATGCCGCTGTATTCGGTGCTCGCGCGCGAGAACTTCCCGCTGCGGATGATGGGCACCGTGATCGGCGGCTGCGCGATGGCCGGCAGCCTCGGGATGGCCGCGGGCCCCGTGGCCGGCGGCCTGATCGTCGATACGTTCGGCAGCTATGGCTGGCTGTACGTCGGTTCGTTCGCGATCGGTGTCGGCGCGTTCCTGATGGCGATGATGTTCCGCCCGTTCGCGAAAGCGCGGCAGGAAACTGTGGCCGCGTGACCCGGCGACGGAGGCGGGACGGCTTCCGTTTCACCCAATCGGCCCGGCCCGGCCTGCGGCGCCGGAGAAAAAACAGGGCCCGACACCGTGTGCGTTTGAGGGTGCCCGGACGGCCCGCAGCCCGCTGCAGCGCAGCAGAGCGGCAAATGATGCCGATCCGCACGCATGCGCCACGATTCGGCCCCTAAAAAAGCAATATCGAGCATATATTCGAAGTGCCTGTCATACCCGCGTCACCCTGCTAGAATTCGGCCTGCCGCATTGTTCCGATTGACTGATGAGATTGCTTGACGCCCTGGTCGAACAACGTATTGCCGCCGCCGCCGCGCGGGGCGAGTTCGACGATTTGCCGGGTACCGGCGCGCCGCAGGCGCTGGATGACGACCTGCTCGTGCCCGAGGAGGTGCGGGTGGCCAACCGTATCCTGAAGAATGCGGGCTTCGTGCCGCCGGCCGTCGAGCAATTGCGCGCGCTGCGCAACCTGCATGACGAAGTGCAGGCGGTCAGCGACCGTGCCGCGCGATGCCGGCTGCAGGCGAAGATCCTCGCGCTCGACATGGCGCTCGAATCGCTGCGCGGCGGCCCGATGGTGATGCCGCGCGACTACTGCCGGCGCATCGCGGAGCGCCTGTGCGAGCGCGGGCTCGACGAAGCGTCCGCCGAAGCGGGGCCGATGTGACGTCCGACGCGCTGCACGACGCAGCCCGGTCGGCAGCCGCCCCGGCGGCCGAACCCGCCGCCGATTCTCCCGTTCCCGAAGCCATGCCCGAATCGGCGCCCGTATTGGTGCCCGTATCGGCGCGCGACCTGCATTTCATGCGTCTGGCGCAGGCTGCCGCCGAAGAGGCGCGCGCAGCCGGCGAAGTGCCGGTCGGTGCGGTGCTCGTGCGTGGCGACGAAGTGATCGCGCGCGGCTTCAACCATCCGATCGGCGGGCACGACCCGTCGGCCCATGCGGAAATGGCCGCGCTGCGCATGGCCGCGCAGCATCTGCAGAATTACCGGATGCCCGGCTGCGAGCTGTACGTGACGCTCGAGCCGTGCCTGATGTGCGCGGGTGCGATCATGCATGCGCGCATCGCGCGGGTCGTCTTCGGCGCCGCCGATCCGAAGACCGGCGCGTGCGGCAGCGTGATCGACGCGTTCGCGAACCCGCAGCTCAATCACCACACCGAAGTGACCGGCGGTGTGCTCGCCGACGAGTGTGGCGCCGCGCTGAAGTCGTTCTTCGCCGAGCGCCGTCGCGCGTTGCGCGAAGCACGGCTGGCCCGCGACGCCGAATCCGGCGCGTCATAGGCGCGCCCACCGCGCCCGTCGCCCGGCGCGAGCCGGGCGTGCACGGCTCCGTGAACCGGAGACGGTCCGGACCCTCTAAGCAGGTTTGACGACCCGACACTTTTCTTCGCCATGTCCTTCCAGCCCGCCGCGTCCTACACCATCCGCTTGCTTGCGCCGTCCGGTTATCCGCACGACCCCGATGCGATCAATCGCGCGCTCGAGCGCCTCAGCACCGCGCAGCACCGCATCGAGAACATCGAGGCGACGCAGCGGCGCTTCCAGCGGTTCGGCGGCACCGACGGCGAGCGGGCGGGCGACCTGAATCGTCTTGCCGATCCCGAGCGGCCGCTGCCGGACATCGCGCTCGCGGTGCGCGGCGGCTATGGCGCCGCGCGGATCCTGCACGGGCTCGACTATCGCGGGCTCGAACGCAGGCTGCGCGACCAGCCGGTCGCGCTCGTCGGCCACAGCGACTTCACGGCGCTCCAGCTCGCGCTGTACGCGAAGGCCCGCATCAAGACGTTCGGCGGCCCGATGCTGTCCGCCGACTTCGGCGCGGAAACGCCGAGCGATTTCACGATGCAGCACTTCTGGCAGACGCTGACGCAGCCGAGCACGACGATCATCGCCGAAGCGCCGCAGGTGCAGAGCGTGAACGTGACGGGCACGCTGTGGGGCGGCAACCTCGCGATCCTCACGTCGCTCGTCGGCACGCCGTACATGCCCGACATCGAAGGCGGCATCCTGTTCATCGAGGACGTGAACGAGCAGCCGTTCCGGATCGAACGGATGATCTATCAACTGCACCTGTCGGGGCTGCTCGCGCGCCAGCAGGCGCTCGTGCTCGGCCAGTTCACCGGCGCGCGGCCGTTCGAGTACGACAACGGCTACGACATGCAGGCGATGATCGACCAGGTGCGTGAGGTGGTGGGGATCCCGGTCGTCACGGGGCTCCAGTTCGGCCACGTTCCCGACCTGCTGACGCTCCCGTTCGGCGCGCAGGCTCAACTGGTCGCGAATGCGCACGGTTTCCGGCTCACGCTGTCCGACTATCCGCACCTTGGCTGAGGCGGGAGCGATCGATTGAAAGGCGGGTTTCCCGCCTTTTTCTTTATTTAAGTGCGCAACTAACGGTCTATATTTTTCGTCGACGCCAACAGGGTCGGTGCCGTGTATTGCACCAATTTTGTCAACAAAATGACCGCGAGGGTATACGACGAAAAGCGCCTCTGTCGTACATCTCAGCCTTGCTGTGCCTGGATTTGATGCATTGTGCACCGAATGGGATTGCATCGATGCACGCCGATTGTGCGCAATACCGGAAAAGAATTGTTGACAATATTTATGTCCGCCCTAGGATGAGGATCATCACGCGATGCCGATCATGAACGAGCCCGAATCCCACCCGTCCGGTGCAGCCAGTCCCGAAGCGATCGCCGAGCGAATCCGCACGGCGATCCTCGAGCATCGGCTCGCGCCCGGCGCGAAGTTGACGGAGGCGCAGCTCTGCGACGTGTTCAACGTGAAGCGCGGGGCGATCCGTCAGGCGCTCGCGCAGCTCGCGACGGACAAGCTGGTCGATCTCGAGCCGAACCGCGGCGCGTTCGTCGCGAGCCCGACGCTGCAGGACGTGCACGAGGTGTTCGAGATGCGCCGGATCATCGAGCTCGCCGTGGTCGAGCGGCTCGCGACCGGGCCCGGCGCGAAGCGGCTGAAGGGAGTCGCCGCGCTGATCGAGAAGGAACGCAAGGCGTTCGAGCGGCACGACTTCGCGGCCTGGATCCGCCTGTCGGGCGAATTCCATACGACGCTCGCCACGCTGATGGGGAATGCGACGCTCAGCGAGTGCCTCGAAGGGCTCGTCGCACGCTCGACGCTGATGTCGGCGCTGTACGAATCGCACGGACGCAGCCCGTGCTCGTGCGACGACCACGACGAGATCCTCGGCGCGCTGGAGGCGGGCGATCCGAAGCGGGCGGTGACGCTGATGGCGCACCACCTGCAGCATGTCGAACTGAAGATGCTGGACCGGCCCGCACAAGGGCAGGTCGATTTGCGCGAAGTGTTCGGCGGCGCCTGAGCGGCGACGCGAACCCGGCCGCGCGCCACAAGAACGAGCGAAATGCAGGCCTGCGGCGTTTGCCGCGGGCCGCTGGTCCGACTCCGGGCGTCGATCCGGAGCGATATCGATGACGGTGGAGCGGCCTCCCGGCCGCGTCAAGGAGAAGTCATGGCTCAGTTCAGTGTGGCGCACGACAGCGCCTATCCGGCAGAAGAAGGCGGCGAGGGCGGCGACCCGACACTGCCGAACGGTTACAGCGAACGTCTGTACAACGAAGATTTGGCACCCCTGAAAAATCAGACATGGGGTTCATACAATATCTTCGCGTTCTGGATGTCGGACGTGCACAGCGTCGGCGGCTACGTGTTCGCGGGCAGCCTGTTCGCGCTCGGGCTGACGAGCTGGCAGGTGCTGATCGCGCTGATCGTCGGGATCGGCATCGTGAACGTGCTGTGCAACCTGATCGCGCGGCCGAGCCAGCAGATCGGCGTGCCGTATCCGGTCGCGTGCCGCGCGACGTTCGGCGTGCTCGGCGCGAACGTGCCGGCCGTGATCCGCGGGCTGATCGCGATCGCGTGGTACGGCATCCAGACCTATCTCGCATCGAGCGCGCTCGTGATCGTCGTGCTGAAATTCTTCCCGCAATGGCTGCCTTACGCGGACGTGCATCGCTACGGCTTCCTCGGGCTCTCGGCGGTCGGCTGGGCCGGCTTCATGCTGCTGTGGGTGCTCCAGGCGTTGGTGTTCTGGAACGGGATGGAGACGATCAAGAAGTTCATCGACTTCGCGGGGCCGGCCGTCTACATCGTGATGTTCATCCTCGCCGGCTACATGGTGTGGCGCGCGGGCTGGCGCAACATCGGCATCAACCTCGGCGGCGTGAAGTACCACGGCGCGGAAGTGATTCCCGTGATGATCACGGCCGTGTCGCTGGTCGTGTCGTACTTCTCCGGGCCGATGCTGAACTTCGGCGATTTCTCGCGCTACTGCCGTTCGTTCGGCGAAGTGAAGCGCGGCAATTTCTGGGGGCTGCCCGTCAACTTCCTCGCGTTCTCGCTCGTCACGGTGATCACGACGGCCGCGACGCTGCCGGTGTTCGGTGAACTGATCACCGACCCCGTCGAGACGGTCGGCCGCATCGACCATCCGACCGCGGTGATCCTCGGCGCGCTGACGTTCACGATCGCGACGATCGGCATCAACATTGTCGCGAACTTCGTGTCGCCCGCGTTCGACTTCTCGAACGTCGCGCCGCGCCTGATCAGCTGGCGCGCGGGCGGGATGCTCGCGGCCGTCGCGTCGATCTTCATCACGCCGTGGAACCTGTTCAACAACCCGGCCGTGATCCACTACACGCTCGACGTGCTCGGCGCGTTCATCGGCCCGCTGTACGGCGTGCTGATCGCCGACTTCTACCTCGTCAAGCGCGGCCGGCTCGTGCGCGACGATCTGTACACGATGTCGGAAAGCGGCACGTACTGGTACACGGGCGGCGTGAACCGCCGCGCGCTCGCAGCGCTCCTGCCGGCCGCGGTGATCGCGGTCGTCTGCGTGATGGTGCCGGGCTGGCAGGGCATCGCGAACTTCTCGTGGTTCATCGGTGCGGGGCTCGGCTTCGTGTTCTACCGGCTGCTCGTGAGCGCGAAGGCCTGAGGAGCGTGCGATGAAGATCCGACTGATCAATCCGAATACGACGCAGCGGATGACCGATGCGATGGGCCGCTGCGCGCGCGAGGTCGCCGCCGCCGGCACGGAAATCGTCGCGGTGAGCCCGCCGATGGGGCCGCCGTCGATCGAAGGGTATTACGACGAGGCGCTCGCGACACCGGGGCTGCTCGCCGAGATCGCGCAGGGCGAGCGCGAGGGCTGCGACGCATACGTGATCGCATGTTTCGGCGATCCGGGCCTCTACGCGGCGCGCGAGCTGGCGCGCGGGCCGGTGATCGGCATTGCCGAGGCCGCGATGCATGCGGCGAGCGTGCTTGCGCCGGGCTTCTCGGTCGTCACGACGCTCGCGCGCACCTGCGGAATGGCGTGGCACCTGGCCGAGCGCTACGGGATGAAGCGGTTCTGCCGCAACGTGCGCGCGACCGACGTCGCGGTGCTCGAACTCGACCGTCCGGGCTCGGCCGCGCGCCGGATCATCGTCGACGAATGCCGGCGTGCGCTCGACGAGGACGGCGCCGACGCGATCGTGCTCGGTTGCGCGGGGATGGCCGAGTTCGCGCACGAGATCGAGCAGCAGATCGGCGCACCGGTGGTCGAGGGCGTCACGGCGGCCGTCAAGTGGGCCGAGGCGCTCGTCGCGCTGCGCCTCGCGACCGCGAAGCGCGGCGACTACGCGCGGCCGCTGCCGAAGCGCTACGACGGCGCGTTCGCCCGCTTCAGCCCGCCGGACGGGGATCAGGCGGAACCGGCGCCGAATTTGCCGCAACCGCACATACACACCGTCTGACACGCACTATCTGCGCCGCTGTATGGGCGCGTATGGGCGTTTTCGCTACACTGGGCCGTCATCGCATCGGCTTGCGCAGCCGGTCTCCGGCACCCGCGCAGTCGATGCGAACCCATTATTTCAGCGAGCTATCGCCGCACCTCGAACCATGTCACTCGATCCCAACTATCCTCGCGACCTGATCGGCTACGGCCGCCATCCCGTTCAGGCGAACTGGCCGGGGCGCGCCCGCGTTGCCGTGCAATTCGTGCTGAACTACGAGGAGGGCGGCGAGAACTGCGTGCTGCACGGCGATCCGGGCTCCGAGCAGTTCCTGTCCGAAATCGTCGGCGCGGCCGCGTATCCCGACCGCCACATGAGCATGGAGTCGATCTACGAATACGGTTCGCGGGCCGGCGTATGGCGCATCCTGCGCGAATTCGAGAAGCGCGGGATGCCGCTGACGGTATTCGGCGTCGGCATGGCGATCGAACGCCACCCGGAGCTTGCGCGCGCATTCGTCGAGCTCGGCCATGAAATCGCGTGCCACGGCTGGCGCTGGATTCACTACCAGAGCATGACGCCGGAGCTCGAGGCCGAGCACATGCGCCTCGGGATGGAAGCGATCGAGCGCGTGACGGGCGAGCGCCCGCTCGGCTGGTACACCGGCCGCGATAGCCCCAATACGCACCGCCTGGTCGCGGAATACGGCGGCTTCCTGTACGACTCCGACAACTACGGCGACGACCTGCCGTTCTGGATGGACGTTGAAGTATCGGGCGGCAAGCAATCGCCGCAACTGATCGTGCCGTACACGCTCGACACGAACGACATGCGCTTCGCGACGCCGCAGGGCTTCAACACCGGCGATCACTTCTTCGACTACCTGCGTGATGCATTCGACGTGCTGTACGCGGAGGGCGACGAGGCGCCGAAGATGTTGTCGATCGGCATGCACTGCCGGTTGCTCGGCCGGCCGGGCCGGTTCCGCGGGCTGCAGCGTTTCCTCGATCACATCGAGAAGCACGATCGCGTATGGGTGACGCGCCGTGTCGATATCGCGCGTCACTGGCGTGAACATCATCCGTATCAGCCCAATCATCGAAACGAAGGGAAAGCATGAAGGCGATGCGCTACACGTTGGAACAACTGAACACGATGGCGCCGAGCGCATTTGTCGCGGCATTGTCGGGGATTTTCGAACATTCGCCGTGGGTGGCCGAAGTCGCCGCGGGCGAGCGGCCGTTCGCGAGCATCGACGCGCTGCACAAGACGATGTCGGGTGCGGTGGAAACGGGCGGCGAAGTGCGCCAGCTCGCGCTGATCAACGCTCACCCGGAGTTGGCAGGCAAGGCCGCCGTGCGCGGCGAGCTGACCGCCGAGTCGACGCGCGAGCAGAGCGGC
Source organism: Burkholderia sp. Ac-20345 (assembly GCF_017104825.1). Lineage (NCBI taxonomy): Bacteria > Pseudomonadati > Pseudomonadota > Betaproteobacteria > Burkholderiales > Burkholderiaceae > Burkholderia > Burkholderia sp. Ac-20345. Next base: position 22,974 of record NZ_JAAGPO010000020.1, read on the forward strand.
GCGGGCCTCGACCAGTGCACGCAGGAAGAATTCGACAAGCTGCTGACGCTGAACCGCACGTATCGCGAGAAGTTCGGCTTCCCGTTCATCCTCGCGGTGCGCGGCTATGACCGGCACGGCATCATCGCGAACTTCGAGTCGCGCGTGAATCATTCGCGCACCGAGGAACTGCGGGCGAGCCTCGACCAGATTTACCGGATCGCGCGCTTCCGCCTCGACGACCTGATCGACGCCTGACACCGCAACAGGGCCTGCCGCGTCGCAGCGGCCTGATCGCATCACTGAACCAAGGAAACATCATGGCTGTTCCGCTTCTCGATCCCAACGCTCCCGACTTCACGCGGCGCTACGTGAATCTTGCCGACCCGCGTCTCGGTGCGCAGGCGCTCGAAGCCAGCGACGATTTCTTCGCGCCGAAGGACCGGATGCTGAACCCCGAGCCGGCCGTCTTCATCCCCGGCAAGTACGACGACCACGGCAAGTGGATGGACGGCTGGGAAACGCGCCGCAAGCGCACGACGGGCTACGACTGGTGCATCGTCAAGCTCGCGCGCCCGGGCGTGATCAAGGGCTTCGACATCGACACGAGCCACTTCACCGGCAACTTCCCGCCGGCCGCGTCGATCGAGGCCGCGTTCGTGGCCGAGGGCGCGCCGACGCATGCGACCGAGTGGGTCGAGATCGTGCCGTCGACGACGCTGCAGGGCAACAGCCATCATTACGTCGAAGCGAGCGATGCGCGCGCGTTCACGCACCTGCGCGTGAACATCTACCCGGATGGCGGCATTGCACGCCTGCGCGTGTACGGCCAGCCGCAGCTCGACTGGGCCGGCGCGAGCGCGACCGAGCAGTTCGATCTCGCGGCGATGGAAAACGGCGGTTACGTGGTGGCCGCGAACAACCAGCACTTCGGCGTCGCGTCGAACCTGCTGCTGCCGGGCCGCGGCGTGAACATGGGCGACGGCTGGGAAACCCGCCGCCGCCGCGAACCGGGCAACGACTGGGCGATCATCGCGCTCGCGCAGCCGGGCGTGATCCGCAAGATCGAAGTCGATACCGCGTTCTTCAAGGGCAACTTCCCGGACCGCTGCTCGATCCAGGCAGCATACGTGTCGGGCGGCACGGACAGCTCGCTGATCACGCAGTCGATGTTCTGGCCGGTGCTGCTCGGCGAACAGAAGCTGCAGATGGACAAGCAGCACTACTTCGAAAAGGACATCGCATCGCTCGGCCCGGTCACGCACGTGCGACTGAACATCATTCCTGACGGCGGCGTGTCGCGCCTGCGTCTGTGGGGGACGCTCGACAAATGAAGACGCTTGCCATCGAACCGCTGACCAAGGAAGCGTTCGCGCCGTTCGGCGACGTGATCGAAACGGAAGGGGCGAAGCAGATCCCGATCAACCTCGGCACGACGATCCGCTTTCACGATCTCGCGAAAGTCGACGTGACCGATGAAGACGGCCGCACGCTCGTCAACCTGTTCCGCGGCCAGCCGCGTACGCTGCCGTTCGAAGTGAAGATGCTGGAGCGGCACCCGCTCGGCAGCCAGGCCTTCGTGCCGCTGAACGACCAGCCGTATCTCGTGGTCGTGGCGCCCGCGGGCGATCTCGATCCGGCGAAGATCCGCGCGTTCGTGACGAGCGGGTGGCAGGGCGTCAACTATGCGAAGGGCGTGTGGCATCACCCGCTGATCGCGCTCGGCGGCGTCAGCGACTTCATCGTCGTCGATCGCGGCGGTGACGGCCTGAACCTGAACGAGCAGGACCTGCAGGAATCGCTGTGGCTGACCGACGAGGCGCTGCACGCGCTGACGGCCTGAGTCGCCGGCGTTTTTGCCAACGTCTGACGAAACCCGCGCATGATGCGCGGGTTTTTTTATGCGCTGCCGGTTTTGCGCGATTCAGGATGCCGCGGTCTTGCGCGTGTCGCGCGAGCGGCCGGCGCCGCGACGCCGGTTCACGATCGGCGCATGCTGCGCCGTCAATTCGGCGACCCAGTCGATGAACACGCGCAGCTTCGCGCTGACGTGCCGGTTCGGCGGGAACGCGACGTACATCGGCATCGGTTCGAGCTGCCATTGTTCGAACAGCGGCACCAGTTCGCCACGGGCGCGATGCGCGCCGGCCATGTAGTCGGGCAGCCACAGAATGCCCAGCCCGGCGAGGCCGGCCTCGAGGTACGCATTGCCGTCGTCGACCGCGAGCACGTAGCGTCCGCGCACGGTGACCTGTTCGCCGTCGCGTGCCATCGCAAACGGCAATGCCTTGCCGGTGCGCGCCCACAGAAAGCCGACGATCCGGTGATGCGTGTCCTCCAGCTCGTCCGGATGAGTCGGCGTGCCGGCGCGTGCGAGATAGGCCGGCGACGCGTACACGCCGAGCCGCAGGTCGCCGACGTGGCGCGCGACCAGCGCGCGGTCGGTCGGCTCGCCGCCGCGCACGACGCAGTCGACGTTCTCGCCGATCACGTCCACCACGCGGTCGCTTACGCCCATGTCGAGCTGGATGTCCGGATAGCGCGCATGGAACGCGGGCAGCGCGGGGATCAGGATCAGGCGCGCGAACGGGCTCGGCACGTCCACGCGCAGCCGCCCCCGGGGTGAAGCGGAGGCGGCGGACAGGCTCGTTTCGGCATCGTCCATGTCGGCCAGCAGCCGCACGACGCGGTCGTAGTACGCGGCGCCGTCCGCGGTGACGACGACCTTGCGCGTCGTGCGGTTGAACAGCTTCACGCGCAGCCGCGCTTCGAGCTGCTGCACCAGTTGCGTGACGGTGGTGCGGCTCATGTGCAGCGTCTCGGCCGCCTTCGTGAAACTGCCGGCTTCCACCACGCGGGCGAACGCCTGCATTGCGTCGAATCGATCCATCGGGTCAGGGCTCCGCGTCGGTCGGAAATTGTTTGGTGCGTGCAAACAGTGTTGGACAGGGTTGCCGGTTTATCCGCCGCGCAACGGTCCTTAAAGTGCCTTCATCGTTGATGCAGGGGCGGCTTCGCCCCACAAACCGAAGGAGGTATGGGATGGTAAAGCGTAGCGTGGTTTTTCCGCCCGGTCGCCAGGCACTGTACGACCGCAACCGCTATTCGCCGGCAGTGCGCTCGAACGGCTTCCTGTTCGTGTCCGGGCAGGTCGGCAGCCGCGAGGACGGCTCGCCCGAGCCGGAACTCGGTGCGCAGGTCCGCCGCGCGTTCGACAACCTGAATGCGGTGCTGCACGCGGCCGGCTGCACGTTCGACGACGTCGTCGATGTGACGGTGTTCCTCGTCGATCCCGAAGCGACGTTCGAGCGGATCTGGGAGATTGTCCCCGAATACTGGGGCGATGCGCCGCATCCGACGCTGACTGCCGTCGGCGTGACCTGGCTGTATGGGTTCCAGTTCGAAATCAAGGTGATCGCGCGGCTGCCGGAGGCGGTTGGCGGGTGAGCAGGGCGCCCGCGGTTCGTGGGGGTGCGCGTCACGGCGCGACGGGCGGCTCCTGTTCGTACGCGCGATGCAGCAGCGCGACGAACGACGATGCGTCGGGCAGCGTTGTCGTGCCGAAGCGGCGCACGGCGATCCCGGGCGTCCACGAATTCATCACGACGGCGCCGGCCATCGACGGCAGGTCGGCCGTCGTCAGTTCACGATCGTGCTGCGCGACGCCCAGGCGCGCCAGTTGCCGGCGCACGATGCGCATCGTGACGCCGCCGAGCATGCCGGCCACCGGCCACACGACCGCGTCGCCGGTCCAGAACGCGAGATTCCAGATCGAGCCTTCGCTGATGCGTCCGTGGCGATCGACGAAGGCCGCATCGTCGAAGCCCTGCGCGAGCGCGCGGCGCAGGAAGTGCGTCTTCGCGACTTCGCCGACGTGCTTGATGTCCGGCAGCACGCGCTCGTATTCGAACAGCGCGAGATCGAGCGGGCCCGCCGGCCCCGACGACGGCGCGGCGGTGCGGACCAGCACGTCGAGCGTTTCGTCCTTGCGCGGCGCGACGAATTCGCCCGTCGTCGCATGCACGGTGGCGGTTAGCGACAGCGCCGCCGGCGCGTGATCGAGCGCAGTGCGCAGGAGCGCGCGGATCCGGGCGTCGGGCAGTGCCTGGCCGAACAGCGTGTTCGACGCATCGCGCAGCCGCGCGAGATGCAGGTCGAGGCCGCGCACGTGGCCGTTGCGCACCTGCATCGCGGTGAAATGCGCATGGCCCGCGAACGCGAGCACGGCGAGCGCGTCCGGGGTGGCGGCGACGCCGTTGAGCTGGGCGACGGACGGGAACGGGGCAACGGTCATCGATGGATCTCCGGGTTCGGTCGCGAGTGCGGGGCGGCTCGCGACATCTTCAAGAAAGCCTATTGTTTGCCGATTGATCACGTCTTGAAAAACGAGTAGTTTTGGAACGATCATCAAATCCGGTTTGAAGATCGATGGAACGCATGTGGCCCGGTACGCGCGCGCTGAGGACGTTCGATGCGGCGGCGCGGCACCTGAATTTCTCGCGGGCGGCCGACGAGGTCGGGCTGACCCCGGCGGCCGTCAGTCACCAGATCAAGGAAATCGAGGCGCAGCTCGGCATGGCGCTGTTCGTCCGCACGAGCCGCAGCATCCGGCTGACGCCGGCCGGTGTCGTGCTGGCGGCTGCGGCCGCCGATGCGCTGGCGGGGCTGCAGCGCGCGACTGTCCGGGCACGGCGCATCGCGCGGGAGCAGACGGAGCTGCGCGTGTCGGTCGGCGCGCGCTTCGCGACGCACTGGCTGCTGCCGCGCCTGCCGCGGTTCAGGGCCGCGCATCCGGCGTTCGAGCTGTCGTTCGATATCACCGACCGGTTGCGCGACTTTGATGACGATGATGTCGATGTTGCGATCCGCTTCGGCACCGGGCGTTATCGCGACGCGTGCGCGCAGCGCCTGTTCGATACGTCGGTCGTCGCGATCTGCAGCCCGGCGCTGTTGTCGGAAGGGCCGCCGTTGCGCAAGCCGCGCGAGCTGCTGCGCCACACGCTTTGCCACGCGGACTGCGAAGTCGACGGCGTGACCTGGCCGCGCTGGTCGGCGTGGATGGCCGCTGCCGGCGTCGACGGTTTCGACGACAGCCGGTGTGTAGCGTTTCCGGATTCAAGCCACGTCGTGCAGGCCGTGACGGACGGCACGGCGGTCGGTCTGGCGGAGCCGCACATGATCGCGCGCGATCTCGCGGAAGGGCGCGTCGTGCAGCTGTTCGACGTGAGCGTCGAGGTGGCGCCCGGCCTCGCGTATTACGTCGTGTATCCGGAGCGCACGCAGGACGATCCGCGCATCGTCGCATTGCGCGACTGGCTCGCGGACGAAGTCGCGACGATGTGCGCGTAGCGGTGGCGTCTGCACGTGCTATCGTGCCCGCATCTCCACCGCACGATGCCCGATTCCGGGCGTGTTCCCTCGATGAGCCAACCTGAAAACAACCTCGCGATCCTGCTGGGCACGATGCAGCCCGAACTGCATCCGGGTGCGTTCGCCTTCGTATCGCTGCCGCTCGATGCAGTCGTATCGCTATCCGAAGCGATTGCAACGTTTCGCGAAGCGGAAGGGCTGACGGTCGTCGTCGGCGAGGAGGTGGCAGCGCGTCACGGCTGGCCCGTGCTGTTTCGTGCGGCCTGGATCACGCTGACCGTGCATTCCGACCTCGCGGCGGTCGGCCTCACGGCGGCGTTCGCGCGGGCGCTCGGCGCGGCAGGCATCAGCTGCAACGTGATGGCGGCCGCATACCACGATCACATCTTCGTGCCGTTCGACGACGGCCCGCGCGCGCTCGATGCGCTCGTGGCACTCCAGCGCGACGCGATGCGCGGCTGAAGCGCGCAGGGCATCCGTAACACGCAAAAAAAACGGGCCCGTAACGGGCCCGCGAACGGAAAGGATTGCGCCGGGAAACGACCCCGGGCGACCCCGGGCGCGCGGCGGCTTACTTGTTCGCGCCACCCTCGAACCACGCGGCGAGCTTCGTCCGCTCGTCGTCGGTCATGTGCGTGACGTTGCCGATCGGCATCGCCTTCAGGCGCACGGCCTGTTCGTAGATACGCTGCGCGTTCTTCGACACTTCGTCCGGCGTGTCGAACATCACGCCTGCGGGGGCGCTGCCCATCAGCGTCGGCTTCGACGAGTGGCACTCCACACAGCGTTGTTGCAGGATCGGCATGATGTCGTTGATCACGACCTTCGGCGCGTTGGCGGCCTGCGCTTCCGGTGCGACCGGCTTCGGCGTCGTCCACACGAGTGCGCCTGCCAGCAGTGCGACGCCGCCGATCGGCAGGTACCACAGCTGCTTGCCGCGGTGGCGCATCACGAAGAACTGGCGGATCAGCGCGCCGGCCAGCATGATCAGCACGAGCACGACCCAGTTGAACTTGTTCGTGTAGGTCATCGCGTAGTGGTTCGACAGCATCGCGAACACGACCGGCAGCGTGAAGTACGTGTTGTGCACCGAGCGTTGCTTGCCGCGCTTGCCGTAGATCGGATTCGGCTCTTCGCCCTTGAGCATCTTGTCGACCATCTTGCGCTGGCCGGGGATGATCACGAAGAACACGTTCGCCGACATGATCGTCGCGAGCATCGCGCCGACGATCAGGTACGCGGCACGACCCGCGAAGATATGGCACGCGAGGTAGGCGGCGGCGACCACGTAGATGCCGACGCAGATGCCGAGCACGCGATCGTTGGTGCCGAGGAGGCGGCACAGCGAGTCGTAGACGATCCAGCCGGCGGCGAGGAAGCCGAGTGCGGATGCGACGGCGACCACCGGGCCCATGTCGAGCACGCTCTTGTCGATCAGGTACGTGTTCGGCGCGAGCAGGTACAGCACGAAGAACAGCGAGAAGCCCGACAGCCAGGTCGTGTACGACGGCCACTTCGACCAGTGCAGGTCATCCGGCATTTCCGGCGGAGCGACCGTGTACTTCTGCATGTTGTAGAAACCGCCACCGTGGACGTGCCACAGCTCGCCGAACACACCGCGCTTGCGCTGGTTCGGGTCGGTCGGCGGTTTCAGGCTGTTGTCGAGCGCGACGAAATAGAACGACTCGCCGATCCACGCAATGGCGACGATGACGTGCAGCCATCGCAGCGCGAGGTTCAGCCAGTCGGTGATGAAGCCTTCCATGAAACTCCTCCAGACTCAGATTTTGTATTGATGCGGGCGCCGATGCGTATGTCAGCTGCCGCGATAGGTGCTGTACGACCACGGCGACACGAGCAGCGGCACGTGGTAGTGCGAGCCGGTGTCGGCGATGCCGAAGCGGAGCACGACGCGGTCGACGAAACGGGGTTCGGGCACCTTCACGCCGAGCGACGCGAAGTAGTCGCCGGCGTGGAACACGAGTTCGTATTCGCCGGCGGCGAGCGCGGCGCCTTCGAGCAGGGGTTCGTCGCAGCGGCCGTCGCTATTGGTCAGCACGGTCTTGATCGCGCGGCGCGATTCGCCGTCCAGCGCGTAGAGGTCCACCTTGATTGCAGCGCCGGGACGGCCGTGCGCCGTATCGAGTACGTGGGTAGTGAGCTTTCCCATTCGCAATTGTCCTTGTGTGAATGCGAGGTTCGGCGGCGACTCGATCCATTGACTGTGCGGCGGATCGAGGCTCCACGTCACGTGGCTACATACCCGTCGGCGAGATTGAAGCGAGCGCCGTGCAGGCATTGTAAAAAGGTTCCCTGCGCAAATACGGGCGCGATATCAAAGATAATGCGCCGCGCATGAGCGGCTGTCGACGGTACGCCGGATACGGCTTCCGGCGGGCGTTTCGGGCGCTCGGCGGGGCGCTGCGCGGCGTACCATATCGAATCCGTGAAACGCGGTATTCCGGATCGCGCATTGTGTGCGGCGCGCGCTTGGGCGATCCTCCCGCCGTGCGCGTCGGCCTGTGGCCCGCGCGTACCCCGAAGACGGCGAGCACGCCGGGTAACCGGGCCAGGGCGTTCGAACGGACGCAGGCACCGGAGCGTGCCGCGATTCAGCGTTCGAACGGCTGTGTGACCGTCCCCAGGATCCGCCCCTGGGGGCAGACCGACGCGGAGAACGCATGAACCTCGAGCAGCACGCTGGCGCACGCGCGCCGAACCCTTCCTCATCCCGCCCGAAAACCCTGCTGGTCAAGCACGCCGACGTGCTCGTGACCATGGACGACACGCGCCGCGAGCTGCGCGACGCGGGCCTCTACATCGAAGACAACCGGATCGTCGCGGTCGGCCCGACCGCCGAGCTGCCCGACACGGCCGACGAAGTGCTCGACCTGCGCGGCCATCTCGTGATCCCGGGGCTCGTGAACACGCACCACCACATGTACCAGAGCCTGACGCGCGCGGTGCCTGCGGCGCAGAACGCCGAGCTGTTCGGCTGGCTTACGAACCTGTACAAGATCTGGGCGCACCTGACGCCCGAGATGATCGAGGTGTCGACGCTTACCGCGATGGCCGAGCTGCTGCAGTCGGGCTGCACGACGTCGAGCGATCATCTGTACATCTACCCGAACGGCAGCCGCCTCGACGACAGCATCGGCGCCGCGCAGCGGATCGGCATGCGTTTTCACGCGAGCCGCGGCGCGATGAGCGTCGGCCAGCGCGATGGCGGGCTGCCGCCCGATTCGGTCGTCGAGCGCGAGCCCGACATCCTGCGCGACACGCAGCGCTTGATCGAGACCTATCACGACGAAGGCCGCTACGCGATGCTGCGCGTGGTCGTCGCGCCGTGCTCGCCGTTCTCGGTGAGCCGCGACCTGATGCGCGACGCGGCCGTGCTCGCGCGCGAATACGGCGTGTCGCTGCACACGCACCTCGCGGAGAACGTCAACGACATTGCGTACAGCCGCGAAAAGTTCGGGATGACGCCCGCCGAATACGCGGAAGATCTCGGCTGGGTCGGCCACGACGTGTGGCATGCGCACTGCGTGCAGCTCGACGATGCGGGTATCGGCCTGTTCGCGCGCACCGGCACGGGCGTCGCGCACTGTCCGTGCTCCAATATGCGGCTCGCGTCGGGTATCGCGCCGGTGAAGAAGATGCGTCTCGCGGGCGTGCCGGTCGGCCTCGGCGTCGACGGCTCCGCATCGAACGACGGCGCGCAGATGGTCGCGGAAGTGCGGCAGGCGCTGCTGCTGCAGCGGGTCGGTTTCGGGCCCGATGCGATGACCGCGCGCGAAGCGCTCGAGATCGCGACGCTCGGCGGCGCGAAGGTGCTGAACCGCGACGATATCGGTGCGCTGAAGCCCGGCATGGCCGCGGATTTCGCCGCGTTCGACCTGCGCCAGCCGCTGTTCGCGGGTGCGCTGCACGATCCGGTCGCGGCGCTGGTGTTCTGCGCACCGTCGCAGACGGCGTACACGGTGGTGAACGGGAAGGTGGTGGTGCGGGAAGGGCGGCTGGCGACGCTCGATCTGCCGCCCGTCATCGCGCGTCACAACGCGCTCGCACAGGCGCTGGTCGAGGCATCGCGCTGAAGAAAGGCCGAGGCCATCCGGCGGCTGCGTTGCCGCCGGGCGTGCCGCTAGCTGTCGCCGCGCCGGGACGGCGCGTGCGACGCGGGCCGTTACGCCTCGATCAGCGTGCGGGTGGCTTCGGCGACGAGGCTGCGCAGCCAGCGCACTTCGTCCGAGTAGTGGCAGCGCTCGTGCCACAGCTGGTAGTACTGCATCGGCGGGAAGTCGAGCGGTGCCGGCACGACCGACAGCGGCAGGAACTTCGCGTAGTGATCGGCGAACAGGCGCGTCGTCGTGAAGATCAGGTCGGACTTCACGAGCACATAAGGCGCGAGGTTGAAGTACGGCAGCGTGACGACCACGTGGCGCTTGAGCCGTTCGCGCGCGAGATGCACGTCGATCGCGCCGCGCTGGCCGACCGAGTACGGCGTCGGCGCGAGATGCGGCGCGTTCAGGTACTGGTCGAGCGTGAGCCCGCCGCGCTTCGCGAACGGGTGCGTGTTGCTCATCAGGCAGACGATTTCGTCGACGAACAGGTTCGACAGGTGCAGTTGCTCGGGCGGTTCGGGCCAGTTGCCGACGACGATGTCGAGCTTGCCGTCTTCCAGCGCGAGCTCGTAGTCGAACGCGGGGCCGAGCGAATGGAATTCGAGCGTCGCGTTCGGCGCGGCCTGGCGGAAGCGCTCGACGACGGTTGGTACGAACAGCACGTTCAGGTAGTCGGGGCAGCCGATCCGGTAGCAGCGGATCGACGTGGCCGGGTCGAAGTTGTGCTGCTGGAACTTGATGCGCTCGATTTCACGCAGCGCGTTCTGCACGGGCTCGAGCAGGCGTAGCCCGTACTCGGTCGGCACCATGCCGGATTTGCCGCGCACCAGCAGCGGATCGCCGGTGATGTCGCGCAGGCGCCGCAGCGCGGCGCTGATCGCCGGTTGCGACTGGTTCAGTTTGACGGCCGCGCGCGTGACGCTGCGCTCCATCAACAAGGTGTGCAAGACGCGCAAGAGGTACGTGTCGATCGCCTCGCGTTGCTGACTCATGATATCTCCGGGTTATATGTCTGGGCTGATCGATGGGGTATTGGGGTATATCGTTTTTAATATGAAGCTGGGCCAGCGTCAAGAGATGGATACCCGCAGGCACCCGCCGGCCGGGCCGCGACAAGGGGCCCGAACGGGGGGCGATGTGAAGCGCGCGGCGCCGCGCGGACGCGCGTTGCGCGAGTCCGGATCGCGGCGCGACGGGTGATGCGGCGTGCGCGTCAGTCGTCGATGCGCATGCCGACCTTCAGCGTGACCTGCCAGTGCACGACCTGGTCGCCTTCGATGTGGCCACGCGTTTCGGTCACCTGGAACCAGTGCAGGTTGTGCAGCGTCTTGCCGGCTTTCGAGATCGCGTTGCGGATGGCGTCGTCGCTCGATTGCTGCGACGAACCGGTCAGCTCGATCATCTTGTACACGTGGTCGCTCATGATGCGCTCCCTGGGATATCGGTATGGATGGCCGGTGCAAGCCGTGGTCCCGAAGCGGCGCCGCGCGTGCCCGGCTTCTTGAGTGATAGGTATGATGGGCGGCAAGTTCAACCCATATCGGAGACGAGGAACATCGTGGAAGTCGGATTTTGCGGACCGGGATTGATGGGCGCGCCGATGATTCGGCATTTGCTGGCGGCCGGGCATCGCGTCAGCGTGTGGAATCGCTCGCGCGACAAGGCCGAGGCGCTCGTGAAGGACGGCGCGCAGGTGGTCGGCACGCCGCGCGAACTGGCGGAGCGCGTCGATACGGTATTCGTGTGCGTGCTCGACGGCCGCGCGGTGGGCGACGTCGTATTCGGCGAGCATGGGCTGCTCTCCGGCGACGCCGCTGCGCGTCGCCTGCAGCGCATCGTCGATCATTCGAGCATCCCGCCTGCCGCGACGCGTGAGTACGCGGCGCGCGCAGCCGCACTCGGTGTCGGCTGGGTCGATGCGCCCGTATCGGGCGGCGTGCCCGGCGCGCAGGCCGGCACGCTCGCGGTGATGGCCGGCGGCCGCGCGGACGATCTCGATGCGGTGCGGCCGCTGATCGACACGTACGCGTCGCGCATCACGCACATGGGCGACGCGGGCGCGGGGCAGACGGCGAAGCTGTGCAACCAGGCAATCGTCACCGCGACGGTGACCGCGATCGCCGAGGCCGTCGGTCTGGCGCAGGCGAGCGGCATCGATGCCGCGCGGCTGGCCGAAGCGCTGGCCGGCGGCTGGGCCGATTCGGTGCTGCTGCAGACGTTCGTGCCGCGCATGACGTCGGGCGGTCACGTACCGATCGGCGCGCTCAGCACATTTCAGAAGGACGTCGATGCGATCGCCGACGCGGCGCGCGACACGGGCGCGGTGATGCCCGTGTCGGCCACCGTGCAGCAGGTATTGCGGCTCGGTGCCGCGCAAGGGCTCGCCGGCGCCGATTTCGCCGCGTTCATCGACATCGTGCGGCCCGGCAACGGGCGTCAGCAGGTGTCGTGACGGGCAAGCGGGGCGCGTGAATGGCAGATGGGCCGCCTGGAGGCGGCCCATCGAATGGCAGGCGGATCAGCCGAGGGAGCGTGGTGTCGTGTCGCCGGCGTTCTGGCGGCCGAGCCCGCCGCGCAGGCTCGCTTTCGTGCCTGCACCAAACTCGGGCAGGATGCGCGCACGCGCACGGCTGGCAAATACGAGGAAGCCGAAGCCGTTTGCTTCATACCAGTATCCGCCGTTCTCGAGGCCGTCCAGCGGCTGCTCGAGCGCGTTGGCGATCGATTCGATGCAGCGCTTGCGCAGCTCGGCGATAGCCGGATAAGGCGGCTGGGCGCCGCGCACGCTGCACAGGAGCACGTCGAGACCGGGCAGCACATGCGCGTACAGGACGGGTTCGTCCTGCGCACGGGCGCGGGCAATCTTGGTGTCGAGCTGGGCAAACGGTTTCGAGTGGCGCAATACCGCGAGGAATGACTCCTGGCCATCCTGCTGGGCACGCCGACGTTTTTTCGGGAAGGACATAAACACTCGCCTCAAAAACAATTGCAAGAAATGCGGCACTTTCATGCGACCCACTCCCGGCTATGTACGCCGCATGTCGATCCTTTATAGCACACGAAAATGCTGCCTTCGTGCAGTACGACGATCAATGTCTCCCGTCGACCTGCTCGCCATGATCGACACAGCCAGCGTCTTGGCGCCCGTACTGTCGTTTAGTCTCCATCATAGACCTGCTTTCCCCGCGCGTGCATTCGCCCGTCACAAAAAAGTGAGATAGGCAGCATGCGGCGGTGCATCGCGCGCGCAATAAAAAGGCCCGCACGGGGCGGGCCTGGCTGGCGGGGCGCTCGGCGATCAGCGTTGCTTCAGCGAATCGCGGATTTCACGCAGCAGCACGGTGTCTTCCGGCGTCGCGGCCGCCGCGGCTTCTTCCGGCTTGCGCAGCTTGTTGATGAATTTCACCATCAGGAAAATGATGAACGCGAGGATGACGAAATTGATCGCGACGGTGATGAACGAGCCGTAGCCGAACGCGGCGACACCCGCGGCCTGCAGGTCCTTGAACGAATCGGGATTACCCTTGAACGTCGGGGGGATGGTGCCGAGCAGAACGAACTTGTTCGAGAAATCCAGACCGCCGGTCAGCACGCCGATGACCGGCATGATGAGGTCTTTCACGATTGAATCGACGATCTTCGAGAACGCGCCGCCGATGATCACGCCGACGGCGAGATCCATGACGTTGCCCTTGACGGCGAACTCCTTGAATTCCTTGATGATGCTCATGAGCGGCTTTCTCCTGGTTGGGGCGAGGGGAGACGTGCCGCGACGCGCAAGGATGCAGAGCGTCGAATGAGGGTCGGTGGCACGCCGATGGCCGCATGATAGCGAACGCTCCCCATTGCCGGTAGCCCATCTTGAAATGATTGACAAATCCGCGCGGCGGCGCGGCCGGCCATGCAGGGGAGCGTGGCGTGCGAGGCAGCGCGTCGCGGGTGCGTCGACGCGCTGCGCAACTTCAGGTGTTGTCGTCGGTCCAGCCGTCGTCGTTGCTGCCGAGATCCATGCCGCCGCCGTTGCCGTCGCTCCAGTTCGACGCATCGCCGCGGCCGAGGTCGAAGCCCGGGTCGTTCTCCTGCCGGCGGCGCTCGCCGTCGACGATCACGTCGCGTTCGACCACGCGCTCGCGGCCGCCCGACATCGCCTCGCCGAGCAATACGCCGGTCAGCAGCCCGCCCATGCCGCCGCCGAAACCGCCGCCGCCTTGCTGGATCACCACCGGCGGTTGCTGTTGCGGGTACGGCTGCTGCGGATACGGCTGACCTTGCGCGCCCGTCATGCGATCGGCTTCCTGCGCGTACACGGAGCCGCTGCCGTTCGCCGGTGCAGCCGGTTGCGCGGCCGGGTCGGGGCGGCCTTCGACGCGTGCCTTCACGCTCGCATGGCGCTGTTCGAGTTCATCGACGCGATACGGCGGCACCGGATTCTTGCCGTTTGCCAGCGTTTCGACGAGCGTGCGCGCGTCGGTCTCGATCGCTTCGAGTTCGCCCGTGAGCGCCGCGGCGCCGGGCGCCGTCGACAGCTTCGCGTCGAGCTTCAGCGGGCGGATGTCGTTCAGCACGTCGGTGGCGCGCTTGAGCTGCGTGCGGCGTTCGTCGTCGGCGCGGCTGTTGTCGGCCGTGCGCGCGCGCCGCAGCGTCCAGCGCAGCACCAGCGCAATGACCGCGACGATCAGCCCGAGGCCGATCCACATGCCGGTTGACGGGCCGTGTTTTTCGGCCGGCGCGACGGCGGGCGCGAGCGACGATTGCAGCGTGCCGGCCTGCGTGGCCGACGGCACGTTGCCGCTCACGCGCGCGGCGTCGGCGCGGATGCGCGACTCCGTCTGCGCGAAGCGCGACGCGTCGGTGAACTTCAGTTGCGGATCGAGCGACTTCGCGCGCTGCAGCTGCTCGAGTGCGTCGGACGCGCGGCCCTCGCGGTCCAGCACCTGCGCGTACAGGTAGCGCGCGTGCGCGTTGTTCGGATGGGCGCCGATGACTTGCGACAGCTGCGTGTCGGCTTGCTGCCAGTTGCGTTGCGCGATCGACTGCTCGACTTGCTGCAGCGACGGGACCGCAAACGCGGCGGACGACAGCAACATCAGCGAGAGGCCGAGTGCGGCGAGAGATTTCTTCATGGTCGAACCGGGCGCAGGCGCCCGTCTCCTGACAATCGGTTCGCGCCGCGCGCCCGGGGCGGGCGGCGGCGCGGTTGCCCGCAGTTGCCGTTACTGCGCGGGCGTGTCGAGCTGCTTCTTCAGTGCGGCGAGGCGATCCTCGACCGACGGGCCCTTGTTCAGCGCGGCGAGCTTGTCGTCGAGCGCCTTGCCGCTCGACGTGTCGGCCGAATTCAGGCGTGCGTCCGAACGCGCATTCTGCAGCGCGACCTTGTCCTCGAGCTTCTGGAAGTCCTCGGACAGGTTCTTGCCGCCGATGCCGCCCAAGGCGCTTGCCGCGACGTCCTTCGCCTGCGCGATTTCCTGCTTGGCCTGCAGGATGTTCGAGCGTGCGTTCAGGTCATTGCGGCGCTGACGCATGTCGGCGATCTGCCCCTTCAGCTTGTCGACCGACGGCTCGAGCGTCGACAGCTCGGCCGCGAGCGCGTCACGCTCGGCTTCCGCGTTCGACTGCGCGCCGAGCGCCTCACGAGCGAGTGCCTCGTCGCCGGACTGCAGCGCGCGCTTCGCGCCGTCCTCGTACTTCTTCACCTTGTCGTCGGCCGCATCGCGCTTGCTGCGCTGGGTTGCGACCTGTGCCTCGATCTCGATCAGCGAATTCTCGGCACGGCCGATGCTGTCGTCGAGCTCCCGCACGATCTGCCGTGCGTCGCGCGACGGATCCTGTACCGAATCGGCCGCATCGTTCAGCAGGCCTTTGATCGTGCGCGAAACAGAGTCGAAAAGCGACATGAAATCCTCCGTGGTTGAAAGGCGCCGCGTGAGAGCGGCAGTGCCCGTTGCGAGCCGGTTCCGACCCGCATGAGCCGGCGGATATTACACCACCGGTTCACTTAAATACGGCTTAAACGCGCGAGTTCAAGCGGCTTGCGCATCAGGATGTCGAACCTTTCGCGATTGAAAGAAAATCGGCCGTGCGCGCCATATTGCGTGTCCATGATAGGCAGAGGATGCCGACAATACGTTCCTTAAATCACGGCATTGCGGGAATTTTTACAAAAAATCGCGAAGGCACCCGGTCGATTTCATTAAAATGCGCTGTCACGTCGCGGGAACGGATCGCCGCGCGGCGGGGTCTGTCGACGTGACAGCCGCATCACGCTGTATCCGCTCTGATTCATTCGCCTGCATTTCCGCATGCGTCCGAGGGCGCCACGTACGCCCGCCATTCCGACATGCCAATTATCAAACGACCGCCTTCTTCTTCCGACAGGAACGAACCCCACTACACGCTGCGCCGTTCGCCGTCCGGAGCCTATTACCCCGATGACGACGATCGCGACGACGACCGCCGCACCCAGCGCAGCGGCGGCGGCGGGCACCGTCGCTCGTTCGGCTCGCGCGTCGTGCTGTGGTTCGCCGGCCTGTTCGTGACGCTGGCGATCGTCGGCGCGCTGATCGTCGGCTACGCGCTGGTCGTGATGGCGCCGCAACTGCCGTCGCTCGATGCGCTGACCAACTACCAGCCGAAGGTGCCGCTGCGCGTGTTCACGGCCGATCACGTGCTGATCGGCGAATTCGGCGAAGAGCGCCGCAGCCTCGTGCGCTTCCAGGACATTCCCGACGTGATGAAGAAGGCCGTACTCGCGATCGAGGACTACCGCTTCTACGAACACGGCGGCGTCGACTTCGTCGGCATCCTGCGCGCGGGTGTGGCCGACCTGATGCACGGCGGCGCGCGCCAGGGCGCGAGCACGATCACGATGCAGGTCGCGCGCAACTTCTTCCTGTCGAGCGAGAAGACCTACACGCGCAAGATCTACGAAATGCTGCTCGCGTACAAGATCGAGAAGGCCCTGACGAAGGACCAGATCCTCGAGCTGTACATGAACCAGATCTATCTCGGCCAGCGCTCGTACGGCTTCGCGGCCGCCGCGCGCGTGTACTTCGGCAAGGACCTGAAGGACATCACGGTCGCGGAAGCGGCGATGCTCGCGGGGCTGCCGAAGGCGCCGTCCGCGTATAACCCGGTGGTCAATCCGAAGCGCGCGAAGGTGCGCCAGGAATACATCCTGAAACGCATGCTCGAGGTCGGCTACATCACGCAGCCGCAGTACGACGAGGCAGTGAAGGAAGAGATCCACGTGCGCACGCCGGGCAACCAGTACGCGGTGCACGGCGAATACGTCGCCGAGATGGTGCGGCAGATGATGTACCAGCAGTACAAGGACGAAACCTATACGCGCGGGCTGACCGTCACGACGACGATCAACTCGTCCGACCAGGAAGCCGCGTACCAGGCCGTGCGTCGCGGCATTCTCGACTACGAGCGCCGCCACGGCTATCGCGGGCCGGAAGCGTCGATCAAGCTGCCCGCGGCCGGCGACGACCGCGACGAGGCGATCGACGATGCGCTCGCCGATCATCCGGACAATGGCGACCTGCAGTCGGCGGTCGTGCTGTCGGCGTCGCCGAACGCGGTCGAGGTGCAGTTTGTCGGTGGCGCGACCACGACGATCGGCCCGGCCGGGCTGCGCTTCGTCGCGGCCGCGCTCGGCCCCCGCGCGAACGACACGATGCGCATCAAGCCGGGCTCGGTCGTGCGCGTGCTGAAGGACGGCAAGACGGGCTGGCAGGTCGTGCAGCTGCCGCAGGTCGAAGGCGCGCTCGTCGCGATCGCGCCGCAGGATGGCGCGATCCGCTCGCTGGTCGGCGGCTTCGACTTCAACAAGAGCAAGTTCAACCACGTGACGCAGGCATGGCGGCAGCCGGGCTCGTCGTTCAAGCCGTTCATCTACTCGGCATCGCTCGACAAGGGCATGGGGCCGGCGACGATGATCAACGACGCGCCGCTGTACTTCCCGCCGAGCGTGCCGGGCGGCACCGCATGGGAGCCGAAGGACGACGACCAGCCGGACGGCCCGATGACGATGCGCACCGGCCTGCAGCGTTCGAAGAACCTCGTGTCGATCCGGATTCTCGCGTCGATCGGCACGCAGTACGCGCAGCAGTACGTGACGCAGCGCTTCGGCTTCGATCCCGCGAAGACGCCGCCTTACCTGCCGATGGCGCTCGGTGCGGGCCTCGTGACGCCGCTGCAGCTCGCGACCGGTTATGCGGTGTTCGCGAACGGCGGCTACAAGGTCGATCCGTACCTGATCGCCGAGGTCGACGACGCCCGCGGCCAGCCGCTGCAGAAGTCGCAGCCGGTGCTCGCGGGCAGCACGGCGCCGCGCACGATCGAAGGCCGCAACGCGTACGTGATGAACAGCCTGCTGCATTCGGTCGCGACGGCCGGCACGGGCGCGGGCACCAACGCACTGGGCCGAGGCGACCTGCAGGGCAAGACGGGTACGACGAACGACGCGAAGGACGGCTGGTTCGCCGGCTACCAGCAGTCGCTCGTCGCAGTTGCGTGGATGGGCTTCGACCAGCCGAAGAGCCTCGGCAGCCGCGAATTCGGCGCGCAGCTCGCGTTGCCGATCTGGGTGAACTACATGCGCACCGCGCTGAACGGTGTGCCCGAGCAGCAGATGCCGATGCCGGACGGCCTGACTTCGATCGATGGCGAGCTGTTCTACGCCGATCGCACGCCGGGCAACGGCTTCGTCGCGAACGTCGACATCAACCCGGCCGAGAATGCGATCAGCGCGAACGACGCACTCGGCTCGGCCGGTGCGGCGGGCCTTGCGCCGCCGCCTGTCACGGCGCAGGAGAAGCAGCAGATCATGGACATGTTCGAGAACAAGTAAGCGGCACGCCGCTGTTCCGGCACGAGACGGGCGCCTTCGGGCGCCCGTTTTTTTTGCGCGAATCGTCGGCGGAGAGAAGGGGAGTCAGAACGCCGCGCAGGCCGGCACGACCGTCATGCCGACCGATTGCTGGTGGAATCGCTGGATGTACGCTTGCCGGATCGCGGTGAGCCTGGCGCGCGTGTCGGGCGTATCGTCGCCGATGATACGGATCACGAAGCTGTCTTCGCGGGTGATCCCGCCGCTTGCCCGGTCGCGCCACTGGCCGTGCGTGTCCCAGTAGGTGAGGCCGTCGGGGAACCGCGGCGTGACCGTGTCGGCGAGGAACGCCGCGCGTTCCGCATCGGTGACGGGGCCGCGCCCGGTCATGTCGCGCCCGAACAGCAGGTCGGCCTGCAGCATGCGGCTCTCGCCGGGCTGCGTGCAGGCCGACGGCGCGCCGACGACGGGCGAGGGCGGTGCCGCGCAACCGGCGAGCAGCGCGATCGCGACGGCGCCGATCACTGGCGCCGCGCGGCGCTGCCAGGCCGTGGCGCACGCGGCTGGCGGCCGCATCTGCCCATTTCGTGACGATCGACCTCCGCGCGTGCAAAACGCTGCGCGCTCAACCACTTGCGTGCTTGTCCGGCGGGTTATCAACAGGGCTGTCAACATAATCTGGGGATAACCCTAGGTTTGTCCTCGTGTGCCCGATGCGGGGTCAGGGCTGCAATTTCGCGTGCGCGAGATGCATGCCGAGCGTGCCGGGATCCGTATTGGTGCCGGACAGCAGCACGCCGACGCGCTTGCCCTGCAGCGTTTCGCGCAGCGGGCCGAGCAGCGCGGCGAGCGCGGCCGCGCACGCCGGTTCGACCGACAGTTTCAGTTGCGAGAACAGGAACAGCATCGCGGCACGCAGCGCGTCGTCGGACACGGTGACGATGCGGTCGACGTGGCGCCGGCACAGCTGGTAGCTGTATTCCTCGGTATGCGGCGCCATCAGCGAATCGGCGATCGTCTGCATCGCGCTCATCTTGATCGTGTGATTCGCCGCGAAGCTGCGGCTCATCGCGTCGGCGCCTTCCGGCTCGACGCCGTACACGTGCACGCGCGGATTCGCGAGCCGCAGCGCGGTCGCCATGCCGGCCGCGAGCCCGCCGCCGCCGATCGGCACGATCACCGCGTCGAGGTCGGGGGTCTGCGTCGCCCATTCGTAGCCGAGCGTCGCGGTGCCGAGGATCGTGTGGTAGCCGTTGAACGGATGGATGAAGAAGCGGCCTTCCTCGGCCTCGATCCGCCGGACCAGATCGAACGCCTGCGACGCGCTGCCCGCCAGCACGACTTCCGCGCGGTACTGCTTGCACTGTGCGATGCGCGACGGGCTCGCGGTGTGGAACATCACGACCTTGGCGCTGCTGCCGAGCCGCATTGCCGCATACGCGACGGCCGCCGCGTGATTGCCCGCCGACACGCAGGTGACGCCGGCATTCCTGCGCGCCTCGTCGAGCGCGAGCAGGTGCGTGAAGGCGCCGCGCGCCTTGAAGCTGCCGCTGACCTGCAGCAACTCG
The DNA here is from genome assembly GCF_017104825.1 of Burkholderia sp. Ac-20345. Classification (NCBI taxonomy): domain Bacteria; kingdom Pseudomonadati; phylum Pseudomonadota; class Betaproteobacteria; order Burkholderiales; family Burkholderiaceae; genus Burkholderia; species Burkholderia sp. Ac-20345. Next base: position 42,845 of record NZ_JAAGPO010000020.1, read on the forward strand.
AACTTGAAGTTGACGTGCGTGCCCTCGAGGGACGGCAGGTCGGCGCGTTCGAACACGGGCGTGCGTGCGACCCACGGCGACAACGCGAAATGCTGCGCGGCGATTTCGTCGAGCGTCGGGATCGGCTCGCCGTCGATCGTCGTATGGGCGGTGCCGTGTTGTTCAGTCGACATGACGTGGCGGGGGGCGGGTGGCGGAGTGGGCCGGCCCGCACACGCGGGCCGGCGTGACGGGAGGCAGTCAGTGCGCGTCGACCGACATGCTGCGGATGAACTTGCGCAGGAACTGCTCGCAGCCGGCGAGCTGCGCGAGCTCGACATATTCGTTCGGCTTGTGGGCCTGCTCGATGTTGCCGGGCCCGCATACGACGCTCGGGATGCCCGCGCGTTCGAACAGGCCGGCCTCGGTGCCGTAGGCGACCTTGCGCTTGTCCTGGTCGGCCGTCAGCGCACGCACGAGCTGCGTGATCGCGGCCTGTTCGGTGGCGTCGAGGCCGGGCGCCGCGGCGATCTTCGAGAATTCGATCGCGGCATTCGGATGCTCGCGGAGCATCTGCGGCAGCAGCGTGTCGCGTGCATACGCTTCGATGCGCGTGAAGATCTGCTCGGGGTCGAGCGTCGGCAGGTTGCGGAACTCGAAGTCGAACCGGCATTCGGCCGGCACTGTGTTGATCGCGTTGCCGCCCTGGATCGTGCTCGTCTGCGCGGTCGTGAACGGCACGTCGTACAGCGCGTCGAACGGGCCTTCGGCACGGAAGCGGTCGGCGATGTCGCGGATGTGGCAGATGAGGCGCGCCGCATACTCGATCGCGTTCAGCCCCTTCGGCGTCAGCGACGAATGCGCCGCGTGGCCGCGCACGCAGCAGCGGTATGCGTTGATGCCCTTGTGCGCGATGATCGGCCGCATGCTGGTCGGCTCGCCGACGATGCAGCCGGACGGCTGCACGCCGCGCTTGACGAGGTCGGCGATCATCAGCGGCGCGCCCGCGCAGCCGATTTCCTCGTCGTAGGACAGTGCGAAATGGATCGGCTTCGCGAGCTTGGTCGCCTGCATTTCGGGCAGCAGCGCGAGCGCCGCGCCGATGAAGCCCTTCATGTCGCAGGTGCCGCGGCCGTACAGGCGGCCGTCGCGGATTTCCGGCGCGAACGGATTGCTGTCCCATTGCTGGCCGTCGACCGGCACGACGTCGGTATGCCCCGACAGCACGATGCCGCCGTTCGTCGAGCCGTCATGAGCGGGCACGGTCGCGAACAGGTTCGCCCAGCCTTCGCGCGGATCGTGCGTGATCGTCGATGCAATGCCCTTCGCGGCGAGCGCGTCGCGCACCGTTTCGATCAGGCCGAGGTTCGGCACGCGGCTCGTCGTGTCCATCGACACCAGTTGCTTGATCCAGGGCAGGCTGACGAGCGACGCATCGCCTTGGTCGGCGGCGGACGGCGCCGTCGCGTCGAGAGTGGACATGGCAAAACTCCGTCTGATGAATGGGAAAATCATACTCAAAAACGCGTCGGCCCGCCTTCGCCGGACGCGATGCGGTGCAGCAACGCCGCACCCGTCAGTATTGCGTCAGCGCGCCGCGGTTGCCGCTCCCTGCTTGGGGCCGAGCGCGCGCAGCGTTTCCTTGATCGTCGACACGCGGATCGCGAGATCGGGCGAGCGCGTCTCGATGCGCAGCTTGTCCTGGCCCGCGAGCTTGATGTGCCGGTGCTTCTGCACCATCTCGATGATCCGCATCGGGTCGATCGGCGGATTCGGCTCGAACTGCAGCCCGATCGCCACCTCGCTCGCGTCGATCTTCACGATGCCGAGCGGCTTCGCGGCGATCCGCAGCCGGTGCGTCTCGACGAGCGCGTGCGCCTGCGGCGGCAGCTTGCCGAAGCGGTCGATCAGCTCTTCCTGGATGCCGTCGATCGCGTCGCCGTGTTCGCAGTTCGCGAGACGCTTGTACAACGACAGCCGCTCCTGCACGTCCGCGCAGTAGTCGGCCGGCAGGATCGCCGGCGCATGCAGGTTGATTTCCGTCGTCGCGGCGAGCGGGGCGGTGAGGTCGGGCTCCTTGCCGTTCTTCAGGGCCTTCACCGCGTCGTTCAGCATGTCCGTATAGAGCTGGAAGCCGATCTCGTGGATTTCGCCCGACTGCTTGTCGCCGAGCACTTCGCCGGTGCCGCGGATCTCGAGGTCGTGCATCGCGAGATAGAAGCCCGAACCGAGCTCCTCCATCTGCTGGATCGCTTCGAGCCGGCGCTGGGCCTGCTTGGTCAGCGCCTGCGGATCGTGGACCAGCAGGTACGCATACGCCTGGTGATGCGAACGGCCGACGCGGCCGCGCAGCTGGTGAAGCTGCGCGAGGCCGAACTTGTCCGAGCGATGCATGATGATCGTGTTCGCGCTCGGCACGTCGATGCCGGTCTCGATGATGGTCGTGCACAGCAGCACGTTCGCGCGCTGCGCGACGAAATCGCGCATCACCCGTTCGAGCTCGCGTTCGTGCATCTGGCCGTGCGCGATCACGATGCGTGCTTCCGGCACGAGCGCCTCGAGCATCGTCTTGCGGTTCTCGATCGTCTCGACCTCGTTGTGCAGGAAGTACACCTGGCCGCCGCGCTTCAGCTCGCGCAGCATCGCCTCGCGGATCACGCTTTCTTCCTCGCGGCGCACGAAGGTCTTGATCGCGAGCCGCTTCTGCGGCGCGGTTGCAATGACCGAGAAATCGCGCAGCCCTTCGAGCGCCATCCCGAGCGTACGCGGGATCGGCGTCGCGGTGAGCGTCAGCACGTCGACTTCCGCGCGCAGCGCCTTCAGCGCTTCCTTCTGGCGCACGCCGAAGCGGTGTTCCTCGTCGATGATCACGAGGCCGAGGCGCTTGAACTGCACGTCCGACGACAGCAGCTTGTGCGTGCCGATCACGATGTCGACGCTGCCTTCGTTGATCTGCGCGATCGCCGCGTTGACTTCCTTCGCGGTCTTGAAGCGCGACAGCTCGACGATCCGCACCGGCCAGTCGGCGAAGCGGTCGGCGAATGTCTGCGTGTGCTGCTCGGCGAGCAGCGTGGTCGGCGACAGCAGCGCGACCTGCTTGCCGCCCAGCACCGCGATGAACGCGGCGCGCAGCGCGACCTCGGTCTTGCCGAAGCCGACGTCGCCGCACACGAGGCGGTCCATCGGCTTGCCGCTCGTCATGTCGCCGATCACGGCCGCGATGGCGGCCGCCTGGTCGGGCGTTTCCTCGAAGCCGAAGCTTTCGGCGAACTTCACGTAGTCGCGCGGATCGAGCGAGAACGCGTGGCCTTCGCGGGCCGCGCGGCGCGCGTACAGGTTCAGCAGCTCGGCGGCCGTATCGCGGATCTGCTGCGCGGCCTTGCGCTTCGCGCGCTCCCACTGGCCGGAGCCGAGCGCGTGCAGCGGCGCGCTGTCGGGATCGGCGCCGCTGTAGCGCGAGATCACGTGCAATTGCGCGACGGGCACGTAGAGCTTGCTGTCGCCCGAGTATTCGAGATGCAGGAATTCGGTTTCGCCTTCACCGAGATCCATCGACACGAGGCCCATGTAGCGGCCGATGCCGTGCTGCGCGTGGACGACCGGGTCGCCGACCTTCAGCTCCGACAGGTCGCGCACCATCGCGTCGACGTTGCTGGCCTGTTCCTGACGGCGGCGGCCCGCGCGGCGGCCGAGCGCGCCGTACAGCTCGGTCTCGGTGACGACCGCATAGCCTTCGCCCGGCACCGCGAAGCCGTTCGCGAGCGGCGCGACGCCGAGCGCGAAGCGTTCGTCGCTCTCGAGCCAGCCCGCGAAGTGGTCGTTCGACGCGGGGCGCAGATGGTGTTCGGCGAGCAGTTGCAGGATCGTCTCGCGCCGGCCGGCCGATTCGACGGTCAGCAGCACGCGCTTGCCTGACGATTCGACGAACGTGCGCAGCGACGCGAGCGGATCGTCGGCATGGCGATCGACGGTGAGCTCGGGCAGCGCCGTCGCCCAGCCGCCGGCCGGCTGCGCGGGCAGCACGACACGCGCGAACGGCTTCGCGAACGCGAAGAAATCCTCGTCGGACAGGAACAGGCGCTGCGGTTCGAGGATCGGCCGCTCGCGATCGTGCGCGAGGAACGCATGGCGCTGCTTCGTATCGGCCGTGAAGCGCCGGATCGATGCCTCGAGATCGCCGGTGAACACGAGGTGCGCATCCTGCGGCAGGTAGTGGAACAGCGTGGCGGTTTCGTCGAAGAACAGCGGCAGGTAATACTCGATGCCGGCCGACGGCACGCCGTTGCCGATGTCCTTGTAGATCGGCGCGCGGCTCGGGTCGCCTTCGAAGGTCTCGCGCCAGCGGCTGCGGAAGGCCGTGCGCGCGGCTTCGTCGAACGGGAACTCGCGGCCGGGCAGGAGGCGCACGTCGCGCACCGGGTAGAGGCTGCGCTGCGTGTCGGGGTCGAACGCGCGGATCGAGTCGACCTGGTCGTCGAACAGGTCGATCCGGTACGGCAGCGGCGAGCCCATCGGGTACAGGTCGATCAGCGAGCCGCGCACGCAGTATTCGCCGGGCCGCACGACCTGGCTCACGTGCTCGTAGCCGGCCAGCGTGAGCTGCGCCTTCAGTTTCGCCTCGTCGAGCCGCTCGCCCTGGGCGAATGCGAACGTGTACGCGGCCATGAACGACGCGGGCGGCATCCGGTACAGCGCGGTGGTCGCGGGCACGAGCAGGATGTCGCAGCGGCCCTCGCCGAGGTCGTGCAGCGTCGCGAGACGCTCGGATACGAGATCCTGGTGCGGCGAGAACGTGTCGTAAGGCAGCGTTTCCCAGTCCGGCAGCAGGCGCACGCGCGCGTCGGGCGAGAAATAGCGGATTTCCTGCGAGAGCCGCTGCGCGTCGACCGCGTTCGCACAGATCACCGCGAGGAGCGGCACCTCCCCGCGGTTGTCGGCGAGATAACGGGCGATGGCGAGCGCGTCGGCGGAACCATGCGCGCCGTCGAAGGCGAAGCGCTGGCCGGGCTTGACGCGGGCAACGGGCGAGGCGGACGGGGTGGAAGCGTTATCTGGCATAGGGACGACAGGGGTGGCGTGCACGGGCGCATCGCGGTGCGCCGGTCGAGACGAAAGACCTATTATAAAATCCGCTTCTCGATTTCATCTTTCCGGCGTTCCATTTCGTGACTCCCCGACTTTTCGCCCTGATTCCCTGTGCCGGCACGGGCAGCCGCTCCGGTTCGGCCGTGCCGAAGCAATACCGCACGCTGGCCGGCCGCGCGCTGCTGCACTACACGCTCGCCGCGTTCGACGCGTGCAGCGAATTCGCGCAGACGCTCGTCGTCCTCGCGCCCGACGATTCCCACTTCGACGCGCGCCGCTTCGCGGGCCTGCGCTTCGCGGTGCGCCGCTGCGGCGGCGGCTCGCGCCAGGCGTCGGTGCTGAACGGTTTGCTCGAGCTGGCCGAATTCGGCGCGACCGACCACGACTGGGTGCTGGTGCACGACGCCGCGCGCCCGGGCATCACGCCGGAGCTGATCCGCACGCTGGTCGCGACGCTGAAGGACGATCCGGTCGGCGGCATCGTCGCGCTGCCGGTGGCCGATACGCTCAAGCGCGTGCCGGCCGGCGGCGACGCGATCGCGCGCACCGAGTCGCGCGACGCGCTGTGGCAGGCGCAGACGCCGCAGATGTTCCGCATCGGCATGCTGCGCGAGGCGATCCTGCGCGCGCAGCGCGAAGGGCATGACCTGACCGACGAAGCGAGCGCGATCGAATGGGCCGGCCATACGCCGCGCGTCGTGCAGGGCAGCCTGCGCAATTTCAAGGTCACGTACCCGGAAGATTTCGCGCTCGCGGAAGCGATTCTCGCGCGTTCCACGAACGCTTCCTGACTTTCACCCCCTCACAATCGGAATACGCATGGATTTCAGAATCGGACAAGGCTACGACGTGCACCAGCTCGTCGAGGGGCGCCCCCTCATCATCGGCGGCGTGACGATTCCGTACGAACGCGGCCTGCTCGGCCACTCGGACGCCGACGTGCTGCTGCACGCGATCACCGACGCGCTGTTCGGCGCGGCGGCGCTCGGCGACATCGGCCGCCATTTCTCCGACACGGACGCGGCATTCAAGGGCGCCGACAGCCGCGTGCTGCTGCGCGAGTGCGCCGTCCGCATCAAGGCGGCCGGCTTCACGATCCAGAACGTCGACAGCACCGTGATCGCCCAGGCGCCGAAGCTGGCACCGCATATCGACGGGATGCGCGCGAACATCGCGGCCGATCTCGGGCTGCCGCTCGATCGCGTGAACGTGAAGGCGAAGACCAACGAGAAGCTCGGCTATCTCGGCCGCGGCGAGGGGATCGAGGCGCAGGCCGCCGCGCTGCTGGTGAAGCAGGGCGGCTGACGCCCGGCGGCGGCGCGCGGGTTGCCCGGCGCGCCGCGCCGCGGAAATGAAAAATGCCACGCAGATGCGTGGCATTTTCGTCTGGAGCGACCACTGGGCTGGCGCGGCGGCCGGCCGAGTGGCGTACCGCTTATTCGCCTTCTGCGGCGATGACTTGCGCGGCGGCGTTGATCACCGATGCAATGCGGCCGACGTCGCGCAGCTGCGTGACGGTCATCCCTTGCTCGTTCTTCAGCAGCGCATAGTGCGACTTCACGCAGAAGTGGCACTTGCCGACGATCGACGCGGCGAGCGCGTACATCTCGAACTTGCGCTTGTCGACGCCGCCGTGCGTCGCATACGCGCCCATCCGCAGCTCGGCGCGTTGCGTCTTCAGGTCGGCGTCGTCGGCCATCTCGACATACGGATACCAGGTGTTGTTCATCCCCATCAGCGCGGCCGCCGTCAGCACGGCGTTCGTCTCTTCGGGCGACAGGACGCCGGCTTCGCGGATCGTCTTGATGAGCACCGTGCTCTTCGCCGCGATCGCCGCCGCCAGCGCGACGCCGACCGCGTCGGTGCCTTCGAGCGACGAGCGCGAGATCGTGCCGTCGAGGTTCAGGCGAATGTCCTTCGCGTAGTCGGGAATACGCGCCTTAATCGAATCGATGAATTCCATTGATATCTCCTATGGGTTGGCCGTTAAAAAAGCCCGCAGGCAGGACGTGCGCCGCGGGCTTCGTGCATCGATGCGCTTACAGCGTTGCGCCGCCGACTGCACGGTTGCACGGGCACAGTTCGTCCGTTTGCAGGCCGTCCAGAATCCGCAGGACTTCTTCCGGGCTGCGGCCGACGTTCAGGTTGTTCACCGAAACGTGCTGGATCGTGTTGTCCGGATCGACGATGAACGTTGCACGCAGGGCCACGCCGGCTTCCTTGTCGCGCACGCCGAGCTGGTCGATCAGCTCGCCCTTGACGTCGCCGAACGAGTAGTGGTTCAGCTTGTTCAGGTCCTTGTGCTCACGGCGCCATGCGAGCTTGACGAATTCGTTGTCCGAGCTGCCGCCCAGCAGGATGGCATCGCGCTCTTCGAACTGCTTCGTGAGCTTCGCGAATTCGACGATTTCCGTCGGGCACACGAACGTGAAATCCTTCGGATAGAAGTAGATGATCTTCCACTTGCCCGGGAACGACGCTTCGGTGACGGTCTCGAATGCCGACTGGCCGTTTTCCTCGTGATTGTTGAAGCCCGGCTTCGCGGCTACGACGGTGAAAGCTTCGAGTTTATCGCCCACGGTTTTCATGCGGATACTCCTGTATGAGTTGGGAAGAAGACTGAGTCAAGCTACCTCGGTGCTGCAACGATGATGTGACAGCATGGGTAAAACTATAACACTATTAGTAAAGTGCTTCAATAGATTTTAACTAACGATCTTCATAGTTTTTTTCAACCGGATCGATAGTGTGCAGTGCAAGAAGCGCGCGCGAGCGCGTCACGCAGTCGCACGCGCCTTGCCGGCGCCGGGGAATTCGAGCGTGACTTCGAGGCCCGCCTCGGGGTTGCGGTTGCGCAGGCGCAGTGCGCCGCGATAGCGGCCGACGAGGCGCAGCACGATCGCCATCCCGAGGCCCGTGCCGTCCGCCTTGGTGCGTGCGGTGTCGACGCGGTAGAACGGCCGCATCACGAGCGGCAGTTGATCCTCGGGGATGCCGGGGCCTTCGTCGCTCACCGACAGCTCGACGCGCGCGTGCGATACGCGCGTCTCGAGCGTGATGCGCGACACGCCGTCCTGCTTGCTCTGGCCATACTTGCGCGCGTTCTCGACGAGGTTGCCGATCACGCGGCGCATGTCGGTCTCGTCGGCTTCGATCACCGCGCTCGGCGCGAGCCGCGTGCGGATCTCGACACCGTCCTCGCCTGACACGCGCGCGGCGACTTCCTGCGCGATCGACGACAGGTCGACGGGCTCCGGTTTGCGTTGCGACGGGCGCGCGTAGTCGATGAAGGCCGCGATGATGCGGTCCATCTGTTCGATGTCGTCGACCATCGCGTCCTTGGTCGCCTGGTCGGACGGGCTCATCTCGGTTTCGAGCCGCAGCCGCGCGAGCGGTGTGCGCAGGTCGTGCGAGATGCCCGCGAGCATCAGCGCGCGGTCGGCCTCGAGCTGTTCGAGGTCGCGCACCATCTGGTTGAAACTGCGATTGGTATCGGCCGCGACACCCATCCCGCGCTCGGGCAGCGGCTCGGGCGCCTGGCCCGAACCGACCTGGCGCGCGGCGAGTGCGAGCCGCGAGAACGGCCGGTTCACGAGGCTGGTGATGAACGCGGAGCCGAATAGCGACAACGCGAGCGCGAATAGCCCCCAGCCGGCCCACTGCAGGCCCGTGACGCTGTCGAGCTGGTCGCGGTCGAGCGCGACCCAGTAATCGTCGTCGTCGATCTTGAAGCTGATCCACACGCCGGGAATGTCGTTGACCGACTGCGCGATCACGGTATCGTCGCCGAGGCGGCTGCGGATGTCGTGTTCGATCAGGCGGTTCAGCGATTCATCGGGCTGCAGCTTGAACTTGTCGGTTTTCTCGCGCGGGTAAACGCGCACGCCCTCGTTGCTCTCGAGATCCTGCAGCAGCGCGCGCCGCAGATCGGGATCGGAATAGAGCAGGGCGGTGCGCGTGAGCTTCACGATCGCGACGAGCTGCAGCGCGACGCGCTGCGCACGCGGCTCGCGCTCGATCACGCGAAAGCTCTGGAACCACGCGGCGAGACTGACCGAGATCAGCAGCGCGATCAGCAGGAAGGTGCGCCAGAACAGCCCGCCGAACGCGAGCTGCAGGAGGCGCCGGTCAATACGCATGGGACGGGCCGTGGGCGGGCGAAACCGGAAAGGAAAAGATCAGGCGGCGCCGTCCGGGATGAACACGTAGCCGAGGCCCCAGACGGTCTGGATGAAGCGCGGGCTGCCCGGATCCGGTTCGATCAGCTTGCGCAGGCGCGAGATCTGCACGTCGAGGCTGCGGTCGAACACTTCGTATTCACGGCCGCGCGCGAGTTCCATCAGCTTCTCGCGCGACAGCGGCTGGCGCGGATGGCGCGCGAACACCTTCAGCACCGAGAATTCGCCGGTGGTGAGCGGAATTTCCTGGCCGGACTTCGTCAGCGTGCGCGTCGCGAGGTTCAGCGAGAACTCGCCGAACTCGAACACCTCGGTGGTTTCCGACGGCGCGCCCGGCAGTTCGGCCGGCGCCTGGCGGCGCAGCACCGCGTGAATGCGTGCCACGAGTTCGCGCGGGTTGAACGGCTTCGGCAGGTAATCGTCGGCGCCCATCTCGAGGCCGACGATGCGATCCACATCCTCGCCCTTCGCGGTGAGCATGATGATCGGCGTGCGGTCGTTGCTGCCGCGCAGGCGGCGGCAGATCGACAGGCCGTCCTCGCCCGGGAGCATCAGGTCGAGCACGAGCAGGTCGAAACGCTCGCGTACCCAGAGCTTGTTCATGGCTGTCGCGTTTTCGGCGACGTAGACATTGAAACCCTGCTCGCCGAGATAGCGGCGCAGCAGATCGCGCAGGCGCGGGTCGTCGTCGACGACGAGAATCTTGGAGGGGTTTTTCGTTTCCATGATCGGCATCTTATCGCGAATGGGAATTGACGCACGGCCGCGTATTTTCGTGCGTTACAGTCGGTTACAAAATTTACCCGTAGTGTCGCGCAGAGTAAAGGCAGGCTATAGAGATTCCTTTACTCGAAGCCGAAATTCGGTAGATACTCCCCTGCACTCCATCTTTCATCTTTGCACACCCGAATTCCGCAGGGTTTTTCAAGTACCAGAGGTAGCCGGTTGCCGCGTGACGAAGGGAACAAATCGACCAAAGAAGCGAGGACGGTCATGCGATCTTTCCGGATTGCACTGATGCTGACGATCGCGCTTGCCGGTCCGTATGCGTCGAACTTCGCGTATGCGCAGCGCCCCGAACAGGGCGCACCGTCGCGCAAGCTGCCGCGCAGCAAGGCGCAGCCCGATCGTGCCGCCGAGATGCCGGTTCGTTCCGCCGTGCCTCCCGATCTCGAGCAGCACCGCCGCGACGGGCACATGACGCCCGAGGAGCGGCACCTGCTGCGCCAGCACATCGAAGACGCCGTTCGCGAGTTGTACAAGCGCTGACGCTCGCCGTCTTTCGCGCTGCGTGGAAATCTCCGCGCAGAAAAAATTCGTAGCACTTTTTCCGTCAACTTTCACCCGCCGAATGCCGTTGTACCGGCATCCGCACCGCCGGTGCGCTCCGGGAGTCCATGACGATGAAAGCGAACGCTGCCGCACCGGCGCCGTCGCCCGCGATGCAGTCGCCGCTCGATGCCGACGATGCATTGTTTTTCCTGAGCCGTACCGGTTTTTCTCCCGCGCCTGCCGATGTTGCTCGCATCGTCGGCATGACGCGCGCGCAGGTCGTGGCCGACACGCTTGGCAATGTTCGTCGCGACCCCGTCACGACATGGCCCGACTGGATCGCCGAGCTGCCGCCGACGCGCGCGCAGCGCCAGGCGCTGACCCCCGACATGCGGCGCGACGAGCAGCGCGAGCGCAACGTTCGGTACGATGCGCTGCGCGCGGCGTGGGTCAACGAGATGATCGTCACGCCGTCGCCGCTCACCGAGCGCATGACGCTGTTCTGGCACGGGCACTTCACGTCAGGGCAGGACAAGGTGCCTTACCCGCAGACGATGGCCGCGCAGAACGCGCTGTTTCGCCGCGAGGCGCTCGGCAACTTCGGCGTGCTGCTGCACGCGGTCGCGAAGGATCCGGCGATGCTGCAGTACCTCGACGGGGCGAGCAATCGCAAGGGGCGCCCGAACGAGAATTTCGCGCGCGAGGTGATGGAACTGTTCACGCTCGGCGAAGGGCATTACACGCAAAACGACGTGACCGAAGCTGCGCGCGCGATGACGGGCTGGACGGTCGATCCCGATACTTATCGCTTCGAGGTTCGGCCGGATTTGCACGACGCGGGCGACAAGACGATCCTTGGCGAAACGGGGCCGTTCGATGGCGACGGCTTTCTCGACATCCTGCTGAAGCGGCCCGGCACCGCGCGCTTCATCGCGGGCAAGCTGTGGCGCGAGTTCGTGTCGGATACGCCCGATCCCGGTGCGCTCGATGCGGTGGCCGAGCGGTTTCGTTCGAGCGGCTACGACATTCGCGCGGCGCTCGCCGCGCTGTGGTCGACCGATGCCTTCTGGGATCCGCGCAACCGCGGCGTGCTCGTCAAGTCGCCGGCGGAATTCGTCGTCGGGTCGGTGCGGCTGTTCGACGTTTCATACGGCGATCCGCAGATGCTTGCGAACACCGTGCGCACGCTCGGGCAGAACCTGTTCTACCCGCCGAACGTGAAGGGCTGGCCGGGCGGTGGGCTGTGGATCAACAGCACGACGCTGCTCGCGCGCAAGCAGTTCGTCGAGCAACTGTTCCGCGCGACGGAGACGGCCGGCATGCATCCGCCGGCGCATGCCATGGCGCCGCCGCCGAATGGCCGCGCGCACGTGATGCCGGTGGCCGATACGGCGTCCGCTGTCGGCATGCGCGGCACGCCCGCCAAGCCCGCGCGCGCCGGTCTGCGTTTCGACCTCGAACGCTGGCTTGCGCAATATCGCGCGCGGCCGCAGGCGATCGCGGGGCTGTCGACCGAGCTTCAGTTGCAGCACGCGGTGCTGCAACTTTCGCCGGTCGCGGCGATCGACACGGATTCGACCGGCAGCGCGTATCTCGAGGCGCTGCTGATGGATCCGGCCTATCAACTGAAATGATTCGAACGACGATGAAGCGGGGAGCCGGTGCGGCAAAGATACCGGGCGGCGAACCAAAGGATGCACGATGAACCGACGTGATTTTCTGACGCTGACAGGCGCTGCAGCCGCGGCTGGCGTGTCGATGTGGCAGGCGCCCGCGATGGCCGCGGCCGCGACGGGACGGCAGCCGGCGGCCGGGTATGCGAACGTGCTGATCCTCGTCGAGCTGAAGGGCGGCAACGACGGCCTCAACACGGTGGTGCCGTACGCGGACCCGCTGTACTACCAGTTCCGGCGCAGCATCGGCATCAAGCGCGAGCAGGTGCTGCAACTCGACGCGCACACGGGGCTGCATCCGTCGCTCGCGCCGCTGATGCCGCTGTGGCGCGACGGACAGGTCGCGGTCGTGCAGGGCGTCGGCTATCCGCAGCCGAACCTGTCGCATTTCCGCTCGATCGAGATCTGGGATACCGCATCACGCTCGGACCAGTACCTGCACGAAGGCTGGCTTACGCGCACGTTCGCGCAGGCGCCCGTGCCGCCCGGTTTCGCGGCGGACGGCGTCGTGCTCGGCAGCGCCGAGATGGGGCCGCTCTCGAACGGTGCGCGCGCGATCGCGCTCGTCAATCCCGCGCAGTTCATCCGTGCGGCCCGGCTCGCCGAGCCGTCGTCGCTGCGCGAACAGAACCCCGCGCTCGCACACATCATCGACGTCGAGAACGACATCGTGAAGGCGGCCGACCGGCTGCGCCCGCGCGGCGGGATGCGTGAATTCAGGACGGCCTTTCCGGCCGGCGCGTTCGGCACGTCGGTCAAGACCGCGATGCAGGTGCTGGCCGCGTGCGAAGCGTCCGGGCCCGGTGCGCAGGACGGTGTCGCGGTGCTGCGCCTGACGCTCAACGGCTTCGATACGCACCAGAACCAGCCGGGGCAGCAGGCCGCGCTGCTCAAGCAGTTCGCGGAAGGAATGAGCGCGATGCGCGGCGCGTTGATCGAGCTCGGTCGCTGGAACCAGACGCTCGTGATGACGTATGCGGAATTCGGGCGGCGCGTGCGCGAGAACCAGAGCAACGGCACCGATCACGGCACGGCCGCGCCGCATTTCGTGATGGGCGGCCGCGTGGCTGGCGGGCTGTACGGTGCGCCGCCGGCGCTCGGGCGGCTCGACGGCAACGGCAACCTGCCGGTCGCGGTCGATTTCCGCCAGCTTTACGCGACGGTGCTCGGGCCGTGGTGGGGGCTTGACGCGACACGCGTGCTGCAGCAGCGCTTCGATACGCTGCCGTTGTTGAGGGCGTGATGCGCGAGGGTCAGCGCCGGCGCGTGGTGCGCCACGCGATCCACAGCTTGCGGATCGGCGTCAGTGCAACGCGCTGGTGTAGCACCTGGTAGCCGTCGCGCTCGATTTCGTCGAGCAGTGCGCCGGCCAGTGCGATCTGCGCGCGCAGCGTGCGCTGGGCACGGCGTTCGGATGCGGGGATCGCCGCTTCGGCGGCCACGAGCGCTTCGCGCGCGCGGGTCGTCTGGAATCGCAGCAGTTCCGTGAAGGCCGGGCTGTAGCGGCGGTTCAGCAGGTCCGCCGCGGTCACGTTGTAGCGCTGCAGTTCGTCGATCGGCAGGTAGATGCGGCCGTGGCGCGCGTCGTTACCGAGTTCCTGCACGAATTGCGCGAGCGTCAATGCGCGGCCGGCATCCGCGGCCCACGGTTGCGGGTCGGCCGGGTTCGCCGCGCTGGCGCGCGCGACCAGCGACGCGAAGGTGCCGCCGACCTGCGCGATATAGCGCTGCAGGTTCGCGAAATCGAGGTAGCGCGCCTGTTCGAGATCCATCCCGTAACCGTTGACGAGCGTGCGCAGCGCATCGGCCTCGGCGGCGATCGCCGGATGATGCTGCGCGAGCGCTTTCGTGACCGGGTGCGACGGCTGTCCGTCGGCCAGCGCCGCGAGTTCCTTGTGCCACCACGCGAGCTTCGTGTGTCCGATGGTCGGGTCGCTGATTTCCTTGACGGTTTCCTCGAGTTCGCGACGCAGCGCGAACAGGGCGGTCAGGCGCGGTTGCGTGGCGAGCGGCGCCTGACGCAGCGCGTAGTAGACGCTGGAGCCCGCAGGGGCGGCCTTTTGCTGACAGTAGTCGTCGGAGTTCACGGGCGGAATCGTGTGGGGGCGGGTTCGGGGGACGCGTGGCGGCGCGGTGCCGAAACGTCGAGCGCGGCATTCTAGCATCGCAGCACGACGGGTGTCGGCAGGGGCGAGACAAGGTCGCGCGGATCGGGTAGAATCGCGGGCTCGCTTGATCGGGCGTGCCGGTTTTCGGGCCGGCGAGATGTCCCGGGCGCATGGAGCACGTATCTTGTGTCTCGCGCGGTCAGGCGACGGAAAGGCGCGTGAGTGGCGAAATTGGTAGACGCACCAGGTTTAGGTCCTGACGCCCGCAAGGGTGTGCCGGTTCGAGTCCGGCCTCACGCACCACATATTCCCCAACGACAGCCATCGTTGCCCCCAAAGCCCCGTCGGTCAATGACTTACGGGGTTTTTTGTTACCAACGTTGCCCAGCGTTTCCCATTGACCCCCACGAAATCGGGGGCATCGTAGGGGCAGTTTTCCTGATCCGGGGCATCAAAATGCCCCCACGACCAAATGCCCTTTACCGATGTCGCCTGGCGTGCGGCCAAGCCTCGCGAAAAGGCCTACAAGCTGGCTGACGGCCAAGGCATGTACCTCGAAATCATGCCGAACGGGTCAAAGTACTGGCGGTTGAAGTATCGCATCGACGGCAAGGAGAAACGGATGGCCCTCGGGGTCTATCCGGCCGTGACGATCCTTGCTGCTCGGAAGGCCAGTGACGAGATTAAAGACCAGTTGCGCGGCGGCCTTGATCCCTCACATGAGAAGAAGCGTGTGAAGGCGCAGCGCACCCTGGATCGGGCGAACGCGTTCGATCCGATTGCTCGCGAGTGGCATGAGCAGAAGACGGGGGCGTGGAGTGAACGTCACGCGGACCGAATCATGAAGCTGCTCGAGCGCGAACTGTTTCCCGTGCTCGGCGCATGGCCGATCGCCGAGATCTCGGCGCCCGAACTGTTGGCTGTGATTCGCAAGATCGAGGCACGTGACGCGATTGAGTTTGCGCACAAAGCCATCCAAGCCACCAGTCAGATCTTTCGATACGCCATTGCCACGGGTCGGGCTGAGCGCGCCCCCGAACCTGATCTCCGCGGCGCGCTGAAGTCGCGTATCGTCGTTCACATGAAGCGCGTGAGCGAGGCTGAGCTTCCGGAACTCATGCAGAAGATCAACGTTTACGAAGGCGACTACCAGACGCGCCTAGCGCTTCAGTTCATGGCGTTGACGTTCGTACGTACGAGCGAACTGCGGTTCGCAGAATGGACCGAGTTCGACGAGAAGAAGGAGTGGCGCATCCCGCCCGAGAGGATGAAGATGCACTCGCCGCACATCGTGCCGACGTCGAAGCAGGCGCTCGAGATGGTCGCGAAGCTGCGCGAACTGAACAGCCATAGTCAGCTCCTGTTCCCGAGCCGGTCGAGCTCGAAGAAAACGATGAGCGAAAATACGATTCTGTACGCTCTTTACCGGATGGGCTATCGCTCACGGATGACCGGGCACGGCTTCCGCGGCCTCGCCTCGACTATCCTGAACGAGCACAATTTCAACCGGGACTGGATCGAGCGGCAACTCGCCCACCGCGAGCGCGATGAGACTCGGGCGGCGTACAACCACGCCGAGTACCTGCCCGAGCGCCGGAAGATGATGCAGTGGTGGGGGCACTACTTATCTGAGGCGGCACGCAATTTGCTGTCGTTGCCTGCATAGCGACTGCGAGCCTTAGCGAAATAATTTTGACGAGCGCTAAGCGTTGATGACGAAAGGTTTGCTAGCATTAAAAAGACAAGCGACGTACGTGGCCGGCATGGATCTAACGTTTGTTTCTAGGGCAAGATGGCATTGACTCGTCAATCCCTCAATGACATGTTTCAGAGTGAGCGTCCGTAGGAGGCGATATGCGTATGTCAACTGACCAGAGCGAAGAAGGCTTCAAGGGCTTGGTCGACCTTGCGGGCGGTGACATAAAGTTAGTACTCGCTGCGCTCGAGCCTCTCGAAAATGGGGAACCGGTTACGTACGAACAAGCTGTCGATCGTATCGTGCAAGTACGCATCGCGCGTGAGGGAAAAAATTTGACGGTTGTCGCAGATCTGTAGTTTTGCGATATGTCGCTCGCTTGGGCTACCGTTGTCGTTGCGATTCTGCTCACTCCAGGCGCTTTTTTCTTTGCTGGCCTGTATGCCCCGCAGGCAGTCAGTCGAGAGACCTTGGCGATCAGTCCATTGGGTCAACTTGCGGGCATCGTCTGCACTTCATTTTTTTTGCACGGCATCTTTTACCTCGTCATCAATGATGGCGTATCGAGAATTTGCCCGTGGATACCTCCGGTTGATCTAAGTAGTTTTTTCCCAGTTTTACACGCTGACAACGGAGCGGTGCAGGAAGTTCGCGCGACCTCCACGGGTATTGCGTCTCATGTTGGCAACATCATTGTGTATTTCGCTTTCGTCGATGCGGCTGGGGTTCTAGTGGGATTGTTAGTCGGCCTTGCAATAGAGAATCAGGTTAGGGTTTTTTCTCGGCTAGCCAGGCACCCTTGGCTCTACGAAATTCGCGGTCCGAATAGTTCGAGTCGGGCTGGGCGTACTGTAATTGCAGTGTCTGCACTTTCCAAGGTGCAGGATAGTGGCCAGGTGATTTTGTACGAAGGGCAGCTTAGTCACATATACGTCAAGGCGGATGGAGCCATAAGCTATGTGACGCTTGTTAGCGCCGCGAGTAGTGTTGTTGCCATTCCGACGCGGGTGCCTGCCGCGGCGAGCGATTCACCTGTTTCGTCTGGAACCCCTTTTACGCCAGGCGCGATGACCCGTGGTGTCGACTGGCCACTTCAACAGAATAGTGAAGTCGACAAGTCGCTTCGACATAAGAGCGACATGTTGTTCCTCCCCGGTTCGGAGATTAACAATTTCTACCTGGAGCGACGTGTCTGGGAGTCGGATAAATTGACGAAGATCGAAAGAAACAAATTGCTGGAAAAGGGTAGAAAGGCACTGGCCGATGCCGGGATAAGCGATAAGTCCGTGGACGCGTGAGCTTCGCCGATTCGCAACCAACATTCCAACTGTGCCCCGAGCGGGGGCTTTTCATTCCCGTGAAGGTTCGGCTGTGACTCACTGCATCCCCGCACGCCTCAACTCCTCGCGCAGCAGATGCATCAACCTCGGGAAATCGCCGCTTTTTGGACCGGCGTAGCGAGCCGGCCGACGCTGCCTGATCCCTGCTGACTGGATCTATGAGCCGTGCTACGAGACGGGGAAGAACGTGTGGCACCGGATCGGATTGACCGACTGGCGAACGATGTGTGTCGCCGGCATCTGGAGGACGCTGACGGACCAGGACGGCACTGAGCATCATACAATGTCTATGATCACGGTGAACCGGTGCCGGACTTCTGGGATCCGATTAAGGAACTTGAGGATCCTGACTACTGGAGGTCCGAACAGCGTTGCACTGCATGCCCGTACGGCATAATCGCTTCAACCGCGCCTAGCTCGACGGGGCGAAAGCAGGGCTCCCTTACCCTGTTGGCGCGATTCCTTTTAAGGATTCGCGTGTGGGAACGCAATGGAAAATAAATCCGAACCAACCTTGTCTCAATTTCCTACATCCTTTCAGGTGGAAAAGTACGACGCATGCGCGAACTTCGAGGCGCAAGATTGGTATGTCAATCTTATGCATCGGGCGCTGCGCAAGAGTGCGGCGACTCATGGTGATTATTATGCCAGGGAGCTCAAAAGAGCTGCAAATATGGTTCTGGAAAATCCGATATTCCCAAGAATGAACCTTGTGGAGGGGGATGGGTTCTCGAAAAATGTGTTTAAGTCGCAAATTCGCGATCAGACTGCATATGACTATCTGTCAGGTGAGTGGATCTTGCGAGTTTATGGGAATGGGGATTCATCTTATGGCGATGCCTTGACAATCTTGGACAAGGATGTCCACGTGGAGGCGAAATTTGACGAGAAAGCGACTCAAGCATATGAAAAGTTAGATGTGCCCGCGTGGAAAATGCTAACAGATTTGGGTGTTGATATATCGGGAGAGGTTTTTGTTAGTGTGGATTTGTATGCTTCTGAAGAAAAGCTAATAGACGATTTTAGAATTTGGCTTCGTGCTACCCGAAGTGCTCTTGGTGCTCCTAATATAAAAAGACGTTTCTCTGGGACTGATTTTGAAAGATGGCATCAAAATAGGATACTGGGGTATCTTGATTTGACATTTTGGGCGCAAATAAATGGATTTAGGTTGACAAACGAAGTGATTGGTTCGGCATTGTTCCCGAATGAATACAATGTCAGTCTTTCCGAGCGCGTGCGCAAGGTTGTGGCGCCGCTTGCTCTTTCTGCGTCTAGTTCCCCATTTATTGAGGCATTGCTTTCACAAGAACTAGGCTAAAGGAATTAAATTCTAGAGAATCTTGTTCCGGAACGGATTTCGAAAATAAATGTTCCGGAACGAATGACGATGAATTTCATCCCTTCCTGACGAAATTTAACGTCAATAACATAGGCTCACTGACACTTCCAACGGTGAGCCAAAGTGAAGAAGACAGCAGCGCAGGCCGATTCCGGCAAGCCGATGGAGCCGATCCTTCCCCGGGTCGGCCTTTCCAAATGGGCGCAGATCGCGCCCTTTAT
Organism: Burkholderia sp. Ac-20345; assembly: GCF_017104825.1. Taxonomy (NCBI): domain Bacteria; kingdom Pseudomonadati; phylum Pseudomonadota; class Betaproteobacteria; order Burkholderiales; family Burkholderiaceae; genus Burkholderia; species Burkholderia sp. Ac-20345. Next base: position 61,739 of record NZ_JAAGPO010000020.1, read on the forward strand.
TCCGATGTGCCGTGAGTCCTGGCGGAAGTTGGGGATCGCCGGCAAGGCTCCGCAGCCGATCCGGATGAGCCGAACCCATTCTGCATACAAAAATTCGGAGGTGCATCGCTGGCAGGAGAATCCGCTCGGCTACGTCGCGGTACCTCAGGACGAGCAGAAGGCGGCGTAAGTGGGCATGAAGTCAACCAGTCGCGGCGTCGTTGGCGGCCGAAGAGGCATCTGGTTGCGGGAGCATTCCGGGCAGCGTGAACTGATACATCAGGAACAGTTTTGTGAAGATAGCCAAGTCGTCGATTTCGTCATCTTCGACCAATGGAGTTTCATGGCTTGCCTCATTCCCCAGCGTACGAATTCGATGCGCGAAATCTCGCAAGCTTGGTGTAAGCAGGGACCGATTAGTCAGATTCTCGATTCTGGAATACAACGAGCCCTTCAGAGTCGCGTCAACTTCTTTAAGGCCCGCCTCCAGAGCCCTGCGATATGCATTGCCGGCCGGACCACGGAAGCCCGCAATTTTCAGTTCCTCGGCTTCCGAAAATGCCCTGAGGACGGACGGTGGCAGATGATCGGGAACGTCCGGACTCGGAGGTTTTGGGAACCACCCTCGAATACGTATGTGCAGGCTGTTTACCAGCAATGCAACAGTGCCGAAGTCGGGACGTACCATGGGAACGCTAATTTCCACGGTGCCACAGACACCTTGCTGGCACGCATTGCATGTTGCGAAAACCTCCACCGGCATCCAGCCCTGCTGGACGGCGTGGTGAGGACGCGTCCCTGCCACAGTAAACGATGTGTTATCCCGCAAGCAATGCGGGCATTTGATCGAGAAGGTTGTCATGGGTCCCCGGGCTAAACTGGTTCGAATCGATCGAGAACTCGAAATTCTTGTCGCGCTACCACTGGCTGAGGCGGCGCGTCGGATCGAGAAAGCATACCAAATCGCGCCTGATCGTCAGGAATATGTTGTGGCGTTGATAGGGAAAGTTCTGACTTATCGAGAGTTCTTCGAAGCAAGTCGGAGATAGGAAGGCGAAGTCAGATTCAGACCAAATGGCGTGATATTTCGCTTCTCGGCGCCTGGCGTTGAGTTTGGGCAGGGAAACTGAAATACCGTATGTACGTCGACTGCCAATCGATGGACGAAGAGGGAAGCCCCGCTTGGGGAGAGTTGAGGTAAGCCGAACCCTCCGGCAAACCGAACCGGCTTGGCCGCCGGCAGCTTTCCCCAAGCGGGGTTTTTGTTTTATCTAATTCGCACTACTTAGTAAGTAGTGGGAGAGGATGGCAAGTATGAAACGCGTTGAACATGATCGGTCAATTGTTGATGACGAGGCGCGAGAACGGCGCATCGCCGAGCTCGGGCGCGTGATCGAGGCGTCGTGTGATTCGGTCACGCGTCGGCACTACTGGCTGGAGATGCAAGCCGAGATCTGCGCACGTAGTTCTGCCCAGGTGGCTCGTATGGAGCGTGCACGGGGGCTGAGCCGATGAGAACGATCCTCTGGGCATACGGCGCAGGCCTCTTATCGCTGAGGATCACGCAGCACGCCTATGACTTTCTTTGTCTGTCGAGGCACTAATGGCCGCCACGGATTACCTGCTCGATCTCGGGCATTCCGTTGCGTACTACCCGGGCCTGGTGAAGCACCTTGGTAGCGTCAATGCCGTCCTTTTCTTCAGCCAGATCTTCTATTGGCAGGACAAGGCCGCGTCTGACCTTGGCGTGTACAAGACCGTCGAGGAAATCGAGGCAGAGACCGGCATGACGTACCGCGAGCAGGTCACTGCTCGCAAGCAGCTGGTCGAACGAGGTGTGCTGATCGAGACGAACAAGCGACTCGAGCATCGCGTCTACTACCGCATTGACCTCGACCGTCTGAACGAGATGATGGAATCCGCGAACTGCGGAAAGCGCATTTCGGGGGAGGCTGATTCCGCAGTCCGCGGGACAGCGAAAGCGCAAGTCGTTAACAAGACAAAGACTACTACAGAGACTACATCAAAGAGTACGGCTGACTTGTCAGCCATCCGCCACTTCGTGATCGACAGCCTGATGATGACCGACGTCCCGGAAGACGGCCACGGCGCCATGACGGTACAGAAGGAAGCGATGCGACTGCTTGCCAACTTCGCGCGTCAATACAACGTGCACGTGCATCTTGTTGCCCACCCGCGTAAGGGCCAGGACGAAAAGCGAAGCCTCGGAAAAATGGATGTCGGTGGCAGCGGAAAAATCACGGGCGCCGCGGACAACGTGTTTTCCGTCTGGTTGGCTCAGAAGGACCAGGACGACCAGAGCGTCGACGAACCAGACGCGCTTTTCACTCTGCTGAAGGCCCGGCACGGCGAGATGCAGCGCCGGTCGCTCGCGCTGTTCCTCAACCGTGACTGCATGCAGTTCGGGGCGAGTGAGTCGCGTCGACCATTCGTATATCTGCCGTATAGCCGTTCCCATCAGGAGCAGCCAGCGTGAGAAAAATTGACCACACGAGCGACTGTGCCGTTCACAACGAGCCCGTATATCCAGCCGGCCCGTGTAACTGCGGTCCGCAGCTCAAAGCTGAGCATAAATACGCTGCATGGCTTGGTCGTTGCGCTTGTAACCAGCGCGTGCGGATTGGAAGAGGACTCCGTGCTCATGCAGGGAGCCTATTTCATCGGTTCGGAGCAGCTTCCAGTCAACCGAGTTTCCCGACTGACTACCGCCGCCGGTCTGATAGCAACGAAGCAGGAAGTGGTTGTCGTGATTGACGCCATAGGCATGTGGTTCAACGATGCGGAAATAGCCGTCGTATCGCAGTTCGAGCACGCGGCGGTTCTGAATGGCGTCGATCAATTGTTGATGGAATTTCATGTTGCTGTCCCCATTTATATGATTCTTGTCGGTGTATGGCACGATGATTTTGACATGTCCGGGAACTCGACCCGGGCAATCACGCAGGGAGCGAGATGACGGAGGATCAGAAGGTTGATGAGCTTATCGCGCGGTGGTTGTGGTGGTGCGGAACTCGACGGATCTTCGCTCCCAGGTCGACGAGCAACCTGCTTGGACGCATGCAGCCGCTGCGCCGGCGCCGGGTTGAGCCGGGTTCATTCTTGGATCCCGAGATGTCATACCTGAACATGGCGATTAGGTCTCTTTGCGACCAAGCCGACGAAGAGTAATACGCGACGGCATTCCTCGCGGTCTACTGGGACAGCGTTCCCATCAAGCGTTTGGCTTACGAAATGAAATGCGCACGGGGAACGGTGTACAACCGGCACGCGGATTTGCTTCGCGTGCTGCGATGCTGGCACGCTCAATCAAGGCGTTGCACGACGGGAACTACGCGGAGCAGTGTTCAACTGAGGTTGAACAAAATAACGCTGTTGTGGATTGAACACTTTGGCTCAAAATATCGCCTGTATGGATAGGCTGTCTTCGTACGTCCAGCCGCTAGGCGATCGGCTAGAATGGCCGACCTTCTGACTGAAGGCAAAAGGAGACCACAGTGAGCACACATCCATATTTTCTCAAACACGCAACGCCAGCGAATATCAAAGCGGTGAAAGCTGCGCTTGATAGCGTTCCCGGTTGCACGAACGATATTCATGCGACGGCCAAGGGCGGTTACATTACACGCGTTCACTCATCGCTTCCCGAGCCGGATGTGTTTGCCGCTGTCAATGCGGCTCTCGCGCCTCTCAATGTACAGGCCGAACGGATGACGCAGTTGCCTCCCTTGATCGTTGGAAGTTCAGAAAAATTAATCGACTGACGTTTTCAGGCGAATTCAAAGCCAAGGATCCGAAGCCCGCTGGCAGCCGCCATCGGGTTTTTTGTTTCCGCTCGATGTCACGATGACCGCTCCCGGTTGCCTCCAATAGCGATCAGGGCAGCATGGCAAAGCACTCGCGAAGTTTCAGTGATAATGGTTGTGCACAAGAGTACCTGTGCATCCATACATAAACAGAAATTTTGTCGAGGAACCAAATGGATATCAAGAAGGCTGAGGAACACATTATCGATTCCTTCTCGCGCAACAACGAAGTCATTCGTCAGTATCTCGATGACGTTACTGCGCGAGTCAAGAAGCAATCTGACGCACTCGATGAGATCGCTTCGTTGACGCAGCCGCTGACGGTCGCGAGGGTTGCCGAAGCCAAGGATGCAGTACTCGATTTGACGGCAACATGGGATGAGCTTGGGCGCCTTTCGGATCTGCTCGCCAAACACTCCCCGCCCTCGGAGCAGTACGGTTTGGGGCCGTTTAAGGCGCGGATCGTGGATCAGTACAACGCCGGCTTGGACGCATACGAGAAGATCAAGCGTTGGTACGAAAAGATTTCGTTCTGATACCCGAAGTTGATTCGTCGATGCCTGCCTCTTGGCGGGCTTTTTGAATTGGAGCGCCACGACCTCCGTCCGACCTCAAACAATCGTCGGATCTATTCAGCAGACACCATATCGCGAGAAACGGCGCGTCGCCGGAGCGCATTGCATGCAACGCGCCCGGCGCGTTGTGGATACCGCCGCCGATTCCGGGATCGAACCACGCGCCGTTTTGCTGCCGGAATTCACCGGCGGTCATGAGCACGTAGGCTTCCTCCGGCGCATGACCATGATCCGGATATCTGACGCCGGGCATCATCAACGAGAAGCCTAGCTGGATGTCGTCGCGGCTTTCCGCACCGCCGGGCCCGCAGATCATCCCGTTCACGTGCCCGTCGATGTAGTTCGGGCTGCCGTCCTTTCCGGACGTGCGACGCGACCATCCGACCGCGGGCTCGAGCGACTTGATCAACTGCGCGACGGTGGCGAACGTCGGGTTGACGCGCGCGACCGACTCGAGCGCCCGGTCGAGCCATGCGCATGCGGGGTATCGCACCGCGAGCCGTGCCCCGTTATCCGACGGGTTTTGCAGTCGTGCGAATACCTGCGGCGCGAACGTGCGCGCCGCGGGTGGAAGCTGGTCCGACTGGAACAGATCGCCGGCGATCCGGACGAAATCCGCGATGTCCTTCGGGCGTTCTCTCATCCTGGTCTCTGCTCCCGTGGTCACTTGGCTTGATGAGTCTATGCGGAAACGCGCAGGTCCGGACAGCGAAACTGGGCGGCCGATTTGTCCGCAGCCGCCATGCATCCGCTGGAAAGCGGCGCTTTCCGTGAAGCGTTACAACCAGTCGGTTTCGAAACCGCAATCGGTCAGCGACACGCAGCCGTGCTCGGTCAGCACGACCTGCTGTTCGAGCTTGACGCCCTCGCGGCTGCCTTCCTCACCGATGTAGCTTTCGACGCAGACCGTCATGCCGACCTCGAACCGGTCGTCGTATCCCGCACTGTCCCAGTCGACCTGGTGCGCGACCGACGGATACTCGTCGACCATCCCGATTCTCGGCGGTGCGCAGCGATTCGCCGATCAGCACGAGTTCACCCGGCGACTTGATGAGCCGGGCGGTTTCCATCAGAGTCTGGCCGTCCTTCAGCGCGAGTCCGTGCTTCTCCAGATACGCGGTGCCGAACGGGTCGAGGCGATCGACGGCCAGGAAGCGCTCGCCCGGCGCATGCTTGCGGAACACTTCGACGATCTCGGCGCCCCACGTCGCAGCGCGCTGCTCCGCATCGGGGCCCGCGTTGAAGTAGGTCCAGCTGACCGCACTGCGCAATTCCACATCGAGATCCAGGCCGTCCCACACGTGCTCGCTGCTGTGGAATTCCCACGCGACGATGCGCCCCGTGGCAAACACCATCACGTAGCGTGCCGGATTGCGCCCGGCCCACACCTGCATGTTCGATGTATCGGTCGCGTAGCGAATGTTGACCGGGTCGTACAGCAGGATCGCCGGAACGTTGCGCGCGAGCAGCTGTTCCTGAACCCGGGCCAATCGGTATGCCCGTACGCCGCGCAACACGGCATCCTTGCCGTTCAGGTCATTAGGATCACTTAGATATCGGCACTGACCCACCGCCATACCTGCCTCCTTGAACTGTTCCGATAGTGCGTTTCTTGGGAATGGGTTGCGAGCACGACAAGTTCGGGCTTTCGTGGCACGCCCCGTGACCGTGCTGCGCACGGACTAGCACTCCAGCACGAGGTCCGACGTCGGGCGGCTGCAGCACAGTAGCCGGAAACCCTTCTGGACTTCCCGGTCGCGAATCCCGCCGTTGTGCTGCATGTTCACGGTTCCTTCGAGTACCCGGGTCTTGCAGGTGCCGCAGATGCCCTGGCTGCAGGACGACGGAATCGCGACGCCGGCCTTTCTCGCCGCCGACAGCACGGTGTCGGTGGCGTTCATCGTGAACGTTTTCGACGAGCGCGACAGTTTGATCGTGAATGTCTCCGACGACGCATCGGCAGCGGGGGCGGCGGGGGGCGGCGCGACGGCGGCATTGATGTCGAAGCTTTCCTGGTGATAGCGCGCCGGATCATGTCCGCCGCTGCGCAGCACGTCGCGTACCGCAGTCATGTAGCCGGCCGGGCCGCAGGTGAACGCTTCGCGGTCGGCGTAGTCGGGCACATGCTCGGCGAGCAGTTGCAGACCGAGCCGGCCGATCGATCCCGGCCACTGTGCGTCGTCGCCGGCGCCTTCACAGACGAAGAACGTGCGAAGGCGCGGCGACCGCGCCTCGAGTCGCTGCAGCTCGTGACGGAACACGATGTCGGCGGGCGTTCTTGCGCTGTGGACGAATACGATGTCCAGGTCCAGCCCGAGGTCGATGCTCGCGCGCGTCATCGACATCAGCGGCGTCACGCCCGAGCCGGCGGAAAGGTACAGCAGTTTGGCGGCGGGCGCGGCGGTCGGCGTGAAGCTGCCCGACGGGCCGTATGCCGACAACTTGCCGCCCGGCCTCATGTTGTCGTGCAGCCAGTTCGACATGACGCCGCCGGGCACCCGCTTGACCGTGATCGATAGTAGATAGGGGCGTGTCGGCGGCGACGAGATCGTGTAGCAGCGCTCGACCGTCTGGCCGTGGACGTTCGCCGACACCGTCATGAACTGGCCAGGTTCGAAGCGAACGGGCGAGCCGTCGCCCACGCGGAACTCGAAGCTTCTGACGTCGTGGGTTTCGTCGACGACGCGGCAACACGTCAGTACCTGCCGTTCGCCGCTCGCCCAGGTTCTTCCGGTGCCGTCCCACGTGCCGGGACTGGAGAATCGGTCGTGTGCCTCGGGTGCGGGATCGAACATGCTGTCTACGGAGTTCATGGCATCGCTTCCTTGGGGCGCGTTGCACGTTCTACGTGCACGCTGTCATTCGCGAAAGCCGGGCTTCGATCACCGACCGGGCGTGTGCTCCGTTTCGATGTCTCGCTCCGTGTCCGGATGCCTTCGCTGTGTGCCGAGTATTGGCATGCACTGGAACAGCGTCAACGCGCTATATTTTCCGCGCGCCATTACATCAGGTTATGCGTGACGCGCGTCCCCGCGGGGAACGGCTCGGCCTGACGATCAGGAAGTCGTCGCGGTGCATATAGCCTTCTTCCATATCCTCAGTACTGTCGGATGCCGGATTTCTCCGCAGCGTCTCGGTACTTTCCCTTAAATCAACGTGTCGGGATTTTCCCCTAGCACGCCATTGCGTCGATCGCGCGCGCCACATTGCCGACATCCCGTCGAACGCCCGCTCAGCCGCGCCGCTACAGGCTCGGGCGTTTTTCGTACTTTTCAGTGCACGTCACCCGTTAATGCACGTATTCGATGCATTACCAAAGGTATGGAAAAGCGCACAGAAAATGTATCTGGAACGTCGGAATTGGATTGATACGCTGCAATCAATGAATCAGCGCCGTCAACCACGCGAGAACGGCATCGGGCCTCGGCAGCAAGCGGGCAATTGATGACGACACGTGCGAAGTTCTCGGTTTCCGTTACCAGACAGTCGGGATGACAGAATGGCCCCAAATTTGACGTTTGCACCGGGCGAAGTACTTCCCCCCGGAGCAATCCATGCCGACGGTGCGCCGTCGATCGTCCGGTCGAGTATCGCGACCGGAACCGACATCCTGACCGTCAAGCACCTGTCGAAGATTTTCGGTCCGAAGCCCGAGCGTGCGATCGAACTGATGAAGCGCGGCGTCGGGCGCAACGAGATCTTCGCCGAAACCGGCAACATGGTGGCGGTCGACGACGTGAGCCTGAGCGTCCGGGCCGGTGAAATCTTCGTGATCATGGGGCTGTCGGGCTCCGGGAAATCGACGCTGGTGCGCCTGCTCAACCGGCTGATCGAGCCGACGTCCGGGCAGGTCGTGCTCGAAGGCCGCGACATCGCTCCGATGTCGACGCCGGAACTGCGCGCCGTTCGGCGCCAGAAGATGGCGATGGTGTTCCAGTCTTTCGCATTGCTGCCCAACCGGACCGTGCTCGACAACATCGCCTACGGGCTGGAGGTCGCGGGGATCAAGAAGGCGCAGCGCTATGAGGTCGCGCGTGCCGCGCTGGAGCGTGTCGGCCTCGGGTCGTACGAGAAGCTGCTGCCGAGCGAGTTGTCCGGCGGGATGCAGCAGCGCGTGGGTCTCGCCCGGGCGCTGGCGGTGAATCCGTCGGTCCTGCTGATGGACGAGGCGTTCTCCGCGCTCGATCCGCTGATCCGGTTCGAAATGCAGAACGAGCTGTTGCGCCTGCAGAAGGAAGAGCAGCGGACGATCGTGTTCATTTCCCACGATATCGAGGAAGCGGTGAAGATCGGCGGCCGTATCGGCATCATGAAGGACGGCTGCCTGATCCAGGTCGGCACGCCGGCCGAATTGATCCAGACCCCGGCGGATGCCTACGTGCAGGACTTTTTCCGCAACGTCGACGTATCGCGCTTCCTGAAGGCATCCAGCCTGATGACGAAGGTCGAGCGCGGGCTGCTTCGATGCGATGCGGGGGCGCCGTCCAGCCGCTACCTGAACCAGCTGATCGACAGCGGCGCGGAATGCGGCTACGTGTGCGACGACGCCGGCCGTTACCTGGGCTGCGTCACGGCCGCCACGCTTCATCGATCCGGCGCGCGGCCGATTCGCGAGGCATTCCTGCCCGACTTCAACGCGGTTTCGATCGATACGGATCTGCATCGGCTCGCGTCGATCGCGCTGACGCAGCAGCACGACGTACCGGTGACGGATGCAGCGGGACAACTCGCCGGTGTCGTGTCCTGCCGGACGATACTCAAGCAGATGATGCAACGGAGGGCAGCATGAATTCGTCGGTGATCGGGAAGTTCGCGGAAGACTTCGTCAACTTTCTGTTTCTGCATTTCCGCGGTGGCTTCGACACTTTTTCGGCGGGGCTCGGCACGGTCGTGAAGCTGCTCGAGGACGGCCTTGCGGCCGTGCCGTTCATCGCAATGGTCGTGATCATGGTGGGGCTGGCGCTGTGGCGCCGCGGCATCGTGTTCTCGATTTTCGTCGGCTTCGCGCTGCTCGTCATCCATTACATGGGCCTGTGGGCACAGACGGTATCGACCCTCGCGCTCGTCACCGCAGCGACTTTCTTCAGCCTGGTGATCGGTGTCCCGCTGGGTATCTGGGGGGCGCGCAACAACCGGATCGGCATGATCCTGCGCTCGTTGCTCGATTTCATGCAGACGATGCCCGCGTTCGTGTACCTGATCCCGGCGGTGATCCTGTTCGGGCTTGGACGCGTGCCGGCGGTGATCGCGACGATCGTGTTCGCGATGCCGCCCGTGGTTCGGCTGACGACACTCGGCATCCGGCAGGTCCGCGAGGAACTGATCGAAGCCGGCCGCTCGTTCGGCAGTACCGACTGGCAACTCCTGTGGAAGATCCAGTTGCCGAATGCGCTGCCGTCGATCATGGCCGGCGTGAACCAGACGATCATGATGGCGCTGTCGATGGTGGTGGTCGCATCGATGATCGGCGCGGGCGGCCTTGGCGAATACGTGCTGAGCGGCATCCAGCGTCTCGACATCGGGATCGGCTTCGAAGGCGGCCTGGGCGTCGTGCTGCTCGCGATCGTGCTGGATCGCCTGACGGAAAGTTTCGGCGTGAAGGCGAAGAAGAAGGCGAGGCCGGCGGCGCGTGCGGGCAAGGCCGGCCCGCACGGCGCGGCACGCACCTGACGAATACGGCAAGCGAAGGCAGTTGACGGACGATGCAGAGCCGCGGCAACGGTGCCGCGGCTGAACCGGTGTGGCAGTGCATGGAGACCAGAAACGCCGACAAAAGGCGTTCCTCATCCTTGAAAGACTCGCGTGATTAAAAAGGAGTACTAGATGAAATCCCATACGTTCAAATCGCTTCTGGCGAAACTTGCGGTGTCGACAGTGGTTGCCTGCAGCGCAGGTGCGGGCGTGGCGGCGGAGCCGGTCAAGATCGCGGTGACCAACTGGGCGGACGTGCTGGCGGTGGCCAACGTCGCGAAGTACGTGCTGGAGACGCAACTCAAGCAACCGGTGCAATTCGTGCAGGCCGATATCGGCATCCAGTACCAGGGTGTCGCGCGCGGGGATCTCGACATCATGGTCGGTGGCTGGCTGCCGGTCACGCACGGGATGTACTACGCGAAGTACAAGAACGACCTGGACGACGTCGGCATCATCTACACCGGTGGCAAGAACGGCTGGGCGGTACCGGCCTATATCCCGGAATCGGAGCTGTCGTCGATCGCCGACCTGAACAAGCCTGAAGTCAAGAGCAAGCTGAACGGCACGATCCAGGGCATCGAGCCGGGCGGCGGCCTGATGCAGGCCTCCGAGAAGACCATCAAGGCCTACACCCTCGACGGCTACAACCTCCAGGCGTCGAGCGAGGCCGGCATGCTGGCGAGCGTGTCGCGCGCGTACCAGTCGAAGCAGTGGATCGTCGCGACGGTCTGGAGCCCGCACTGGCTGTTCCAGAAGTGGCAGATGCGCTACCTGAAGGATCCGAAGGGCACGCTGGGTGGCGAGGAGCAGATTCACGCGTTCGCGTCGAAGAAGTTCGCGGGCAAGTTCCCGCGCGCCGACGTGTTCTTCAAGCACCTGAAGCTGACGCTGGCCGACGTCGAGGCAATCGAGTTCGAGGGCAACAGCACGAACGACTACGCGACGGCCGCGAAAAAATTCGTCGATGCACATCCCGACAAGCTGAAGGCCTGGTTGCAACAGTAACGCCGTGCCCCGGCAGCGAGGGCGGCGCGATCGGCGTCGACCTCGCGGTCCGGCCGGCGTATCGCCCGGATGGCGTTGGGGCCGGGGCGGCGACGTCGGCGCCGGCCTGGCAGGGTGCGGTACATGCAGTCCACGCAGCACGTCACGAATCGCGTCGCGGAGTCAACAAGTGAACGAGAACGCCCGCTTTTTTTCCGAAACGCTCCAGAGTCGGGATCCGGTGATCGCATCGGAGATCGCACTGGAGCTGCGCCGCCAGCAGAGCCAGGTCGAACTGATCGCGTCGGAGAACATCGCGTCGGCGGCGGTGCTGGAAGCACAGGGCACCGTGCTGACGAACAAGTACGCGGAAGGCTATCCGTCCCGGCGGTACTACGGCGGTTGCGATCATGTCGACCGGATCGAGGCGCTCGCGATCGACCGCGCTTGCGCACTGTTCGACGCCGCCCATGCAAACGTCCAGCCGCACTCGGGCGCACAGGCCAACGGCGCGGTGATGCTCGCGCTCGTCAAGCCCGGCGACACGGTGATGGGCATGTCCCTCGATGCGGGTGGCCATCTCACGCACGGCGCACGGCCTGCGCTGTCGGGGAAGTGGTTCAACGCGGTGCAGTACGGCGTGAGCCCGGACACGCTGCGCATCGACTACGACGACGTGCGCCGGCTCGCCGAGCGGCATCGCCCGAAGCTGATCATCGCAGGCTTCTCCGCATATCCGCGTGCGCTCGATTTCGCCGCATTCCGCGAGATCGCGGACAGCGTCGATGCGAAGCTGATGGTCGACATGGCGCACATCGCCGGCATTGTCGCAGCCGGCCGGCATCAGAACCCGGTGCCGTTTGCCGACGTGGTGACGTCCACCACGCACAAGACGCTGCGCGGGCCGCGCGGCGGCTTCATCCTGACGAACCATGCCGAGGTCGCGAAGCAGATCGATTCGGCGGTATTTCCGGGGCTGCAGGGCGGCCCGCTGATGCATGTCGTCGCGGGCAAGGCGGTGGCCTTTGCCGAAGCCCTTCGTCCCGAGTTCACCCGCTATATCGACCAGATGTTGCGCAACGCTCAGACGCTCGCCGGCGTCCTGACCGCCGGCGGCCTCTCGCTCGTCACGGGCGGCACGGACAACCATCTGCTGCTGGTCGACCTGCGTTCGCGACGGATTACCGGCACGCAGGCGGAGAAGGCGCTGGAGCGCGCCGGCATCACCTGCAACAAGAACGGGATTCCGTTCGATACGGAAAACCCGGCCGTCACGTCCGGCATCCGGCTCGGCACGCCGGCCGGCACCACGCGCGGTTTCGGAGCCGCGCAGTTCGAGCAGATCGGCGAAATGATCGTCGACGTGCTGGCCGCACTCGAGCGCGATCCGAAGGGTGACGAAGCGGTCGAGCGGTCGGTACGGACCCGCGTGCGCGACCTGTGCAGCCAGTTTCCCATCTACGCGCATGCGGAGGCGTTCGCCTGATTCCTGAATCGGGCAGGGCCGGAGCATCGTCCGGATAACGTAGTGAATCGATCGGCGTGGCTGCGCAGGTGCAGCGACGTACCGACGACGTTTTGTCGAATGGCCGGTTGCCTGCGTGATGGCAGGAACCCGGCGCAACCACTTGATTGAGGAATCTAAAATGAGCTTCGAGGGCGTACACACTCCGCTGGTCACCCCGTTCGACGCGGACGGCGAAATCAACCACGAACTGCTGGGCCGGCATGCGGCCGATCTCGCCGGCCGCGTGTCGGGGCTGGGCATCGGCGGGACGACAGGTGAATACTATGCATTGAGCTTCGACGAGCGCGTGCGCACGTTCGACACGGTTGCTGCAGCAGCCGGCGGCAAGACGTTCCTGACCGCGGGCATCAACGCGACGACGACGAAGGAGGTGTTGCGCCTCGGCCGCGAAGCGAAACGCGCGGGGCTGAATGCGCTGCTGGTTGCCGCGCCGTACTATGCGCAGCCGACCCAGCAGGAACTGCTCGCACACCTGCTCGCGGTCGACGACGCGCTCGACATGCCGATCATGCTGTACAACTTCCCGGCCCGTACGGGCACCGAAATCGGCGACGACATTCTCGAGACACTGCTCGAGCGCAAAAACTTCGTCGCGATGAAGGAAAGTACCGGCGACATCGCGCATCTGCATCATCTGTCGACGCATTTCAGCGGCCGGCTCGTGCTCAGCTGCGGGATGGATGACCAGGCGCTCGAATTCTTCGCATGGGGCGCGCGCAGCTGGGTCGGCGGCGCGTCGAACTTCCTGCCGGAAGCGCACACCGACCTGTTCGACGCCTGCGTGAAGCGCGGCGATTTCGCCACCGGCCGCAAGCTGATGGCACAACTGCTGCCGGTGCTCGAACTGCTCGAGCGCAGCGGCAAGTTCATTCAATACGTGCGCTACGGCTGCGAGCTGGCCGGCCTGCCGGTCGGCGTCGCTCGCGCACCGCTCGGCGCGCTGTCGGGCGACGAGCGCGACGCATTTGCAAAGCTCGTGAAGCCGCTGCTGCGCGACGCTCGGTAATCCATCATGACCTCGAATCTGGAATTCGCGCGGTTTCCGGCGCCGGACGGGATGAACGGGTGGTGGGAGAGCCTGCCGCCGGCGCGGGAAGCGAAGACCGTCGCGTCAGACAGCCGGTTCGACTGGGTAGTCGTGGGCGGCGGCATCACCGGCCTTTGCGCGGCGCGCCGGCTCGCGGAGCTGGCGCCCGGCGCATCGATCGCGCTCGTGGAGGCCGACCGGATCGGCCGCACGACAGCCGGGCGCAATTCCGGATTCTTCGTCGACCTGCCGCACGACATCAGCAGCGAAAGCTACTCGCGCAGCATCGAGGAAGATCGCGCCGATGTGCGGTTTCAGCGGCACGGCATCGACTACGTGCGTGACATCGTGCGGCGCTTCGGCATCGATTGCGACTGGCGCGACGACGGCAAATTCCACGCGTCGGTCAACAAGAAGGGCGCAGCCGCGCTCGCGCATTTTGCCGACGGTCTGACCCGCATCGGCGAAGCGTTCGAATGGCTCGACCACGCCGGGATCAAGGCAGTGACCGGCACGGACTTCTATACGGGCGCACTGTTCACGCCGGGCTGCAGCACGGTGCAGCCGGCCGCGCTGATGCGCGGCCTGGCCGCGACGCAACCGGACAACGTGACGGTGTTCGAGCTCAGCCCGGTGACGCGGATCGACAATCGCGGCGACACACGCGTGCTGCATTTCGCCGGCGGCACGATCGTCGCGAAGCAGGTGATCCTGTGCACGAATGCGTACGCGGCGACCTTCGGCATGCATTCGAACGGCTTGCTGCCGGTCTACACGTTCGCATCGCTCACGCGTCCGATGAGCGCCGACGAAGTGGCGAAACTCGGCGGCATGCGTTCGTGGTCGCTGATTCCGGCCGACCCGATGGGCACGACGGTGCGGCGCTTGATCACCGATCGCATTTGCGTGCGTAACCATTTCGCGTTCAGGCCGGACGTGAAGGTGTCGTACGCGGATCTCGCGAAGTCGCGGCAGATGCATCAGCGCTCGTTCGAGCGCCGCTTCCCGATGCTCGGCGGCGTCGAGCTGGAATATACGTGGGGCGGGCCGCTGTGCCTGTCCGCCAACAACGGTGCGCTGTTCGGCAGGCGCGACGACGGCCTCTACGAGGCGATCGGCTGCAACGGCCTCGGCCTGAGCCGCGGGTCGTCCTCCGGCAAGCTGATCGCCGAATACGCGCTCGGCGAATCGAACAGCCTCGTGCAGCAGTTGCTGAAGCAGCCGCATCCGCGCCCGCTGCCGGTTCGGCCGATTGTCGACCTGGCCGTGTCGGCGACGATCTGGGCCAAGGAGTTCTCGGCCGGTGCCGAGCTTTGATGATTGAGGAAACGACATGACGACCCATCAGGATTGGAAACAGAAGGCGAATGCGTTGTCGCTCGACGGCCGCGCGTTCATCGCGGGGCAACGCTGCGCGGCGGCGTCGGGCGAGACGTTCGCCACGCTCAACCCCGCATCCGGCAAGGTGCTCGCCGAGGTGGCGCGATGCAACGGGCGGGACGTCGACCGGGCGGTTGCCGCCGCGCGCGACGCGTTCGAATCGGGTGTCTGGTCGAAGGCTGCGCCCGCGCACCGCAAGGCGGTGCTGTTGCGCGTCGCGCAGTTGATCGACGCGCATGCGGAGGAACTCGCGCTGCTCGAGGCGCTGGAAGCCGGCAAGCCAATCGGCGAATGCATGGGGCTCGATATTCCCGAGTCGGCCGCGTGCATTCGCTGGCACGCCGAGGTGACCGACAAGCGCTACGACGCGTTGTCGCCGTCGGGTGCGGGTGTCGTCAGCATGATCACGCGCGAGCCGATCGGCGTGGTCGGTGCCGTGCTGCCGTGGAATTTTCCGGCGCTGATGCTCGCATGGAAAATCGGCCCTGCGCTGTCGGTCGGCAACAGCGTGGTCGTGAAGCCGGCCGAGCAGACATCGCTGTCGACGCTGCGGATCGCGGATCTCGCACTCGAAGCCGGCGTGCCGCCGGGTGTGTTCAGCGTGGTCACCGGGTTCGGCGGCGAGGCAGGCGAGGCGATCGGTCGCCATCCGGACGTCGATCTCGTCGCATTCACCGGCTCGACCGCGACCGGCAAGCGGTTCCTGCATTACTCGGCCGATACCAACCTGAAGCGCGTCGTGCTCGAGTGCGGCGGCAAGAATCCGCAGGTCATCCTGCCGGACGTCGCGAACCTCGATGCGGTGGCTGAACAGGCGGTTGCGGCCGCGTTCTGGAACATGGGCGAGAACTGCAGCGCCGGCTCGCGGATCCTCGTGCCGGCGAGCCGCAAGGCGGAACTGCTGGAGAAGGTCCAGGCCGTGCTCGCCGGCTGGAAGACCGGCGATCCGCTCGACCCGGACGTGAAGCTCGGTGCGCTGATCGAGCGGAAGCACTACGAGAAGGTGCTCGGCCATATCGAGAAGGCGAAGGCGGAGGGCGCGCGCGTGGTATGCGGCGGGCACGCGATCCTTGCGGAGACGGGCGGCTGGTTCGTCGAACCGACGATCTTCGATCAAGTGACGCCGGAGATGAGCATCGCGCGCGACGAGGTATTCGGGCCGGTCGTGTGCTTCATCGAATACGACGACGTCGACGACGCGGTGCGGATTGCGAACGATACGTGCTACGGGCTGGCCGCGTCGCTGTGGACCGACAACGTAAACAGCGCCCACAAGGTCGCCGCGCGGATTCGCGCGGGGACGGTCACGGTGAACTGCTTCGGCGAAGGCGACCTGTCGACGCCGTTCGGCGGCTTCAAGCAGTCGGGCTTCGGCGGGCGCGACAAGTCCGTCTACGCGCACGATCAGTATTGCGAGCTGAAGACCACCTGGCTGAAGCTCGACTGAGTGCGCGCGCAACGGCGAGGCGCTTGCGCGGAACGGCTTCGGCCGCCCGCGCAAGCTGCGCGGGAACCGACGATACGCGCTTCGTCTGGTGCGCTGCGCCAATGCGCGACGCGGCGGGCAGGCGCGGCCGGCGGCATGCCGATCCGACTTGCGCCTTGCAGTCCCCATCATCGCTTCCGATAATAGCGATGCAGTGCACAAACGATCGAGAATGGCGTCATCGTGATGCCGTTTCGGCGGTGTGGCCCTTGCCGGCCGCCGCCCGGCCGACTCGCAAGCCGCACTATTCAGATAATTGAAAGGTTTGCGATGAGCCTGCGCGCAGGCAGCCGGCAGGACCGTCGTCGACGGGTTCGTCTGCGCCGCGTCCGACCTCCGTTTTGAGAGTGAAAGCCATGTTGAAGAAGCAATTGTTTGCAGACCGGCTCCTCGCGCAGATGCCGTCGCTTCGGGCGCTGCGGTGTTTCGTGACGGCGGCGCGCTACGAGAGCTTCACTCAGGCGGCCGAGGTGCTGTGCGTGACACAGGCTGCGATCAGCCGGCAGATCAAGGAGCTCGAGGATTCGCTCGACGTCGCGCTGTTCGAGCGGACCGGCCGGCATATTGCGCTGACGGATGCGGGACGCATCCTCTACAACGCGTCGTACCTGTCGATCATGAACATCGCCGAGGCAGCGGAGGCGGTACGTCGGACCGACAAGCACGCGCTCATGGTGTGCGTGTCGCACACGTTCTCGGCGCTGTGGCTGTCGTCGCGGCTGCCCGCGTTTCGCGAGCAGTTTCCGGATATCCGGTTGCACGTGATCGTCACCGAGCACTTCATGGAACTCGACGGGCTCATCGAGCCCGACATCATCATCACGAAGAACCCGCCACGCGAGCCCGAGTTCGAAGTCGAGCCGCTGTTTCACGACATCGTGTATCCGGTGTGCAGCCCGTCGTTTCACGAACGTCATTTTCACGGCCGGTCGCTGAAGCCGCTGGACCTGCTGTCGCGCCCCACCTTGAACCTGTCGATGCTGGGCCGCGCGCAGGTGTGCGAGCACGTCGACTGGCGCGTGTGGCGCAACTGGTTCCAGCAAGGCGACGGTACCGACTCGCTGACCGAGAACAAGTATCTGGAAAGCAACGACTACCGGCTGCTCGTCGCACAGGCCGAGGCCGGCGAGGGGACGCTGCTCGGCTGGCATCACCTCGTGCACCGGCAGATCGAGCAAGGCAGCCTCGTTCGTCCGGTACAGGACGTGCTGGTGTTTCGTGATCGCCATCACTATCTGATTACGCATCGGAATGCGCAACCGCGCCCGGAGTACGCGCTGTTCCGTCAATGGCTGAGCGACGAGGTCGGTGTGATGATGCGCGGCTGGCTCGATGCCGGCGTCGAGATCGGGCAATAGCGCACCGTATAGTGGCCTGCCGTCGCCCGCCCGGCGTGCCGGCACCTGCATAACCAAAAGTATCGTATAAGCCGCAGGAAATGTATCTGGCGGGCACAATTTGGATTGATACGCTCCGAACTGCTTCAGCAGTGGTTTGCCAGGTTGGATAACAATCATCGCAACATTAGGTTCGGAGACCTGAATGAAAAGGAAGATTCTCGCTTGCATGATCCTGTCGGCGATTGCCGCACCGGCGATGGCGCAAAGTACCGTGACGCTGTACGGCCTGATCGACGAAGGGTTCAACTACACGAACAACGTATCGGGCAAGAAAGTCTATGAACTCCAGAGCGGCTTCGTCCAGGGGAGCCGCTGGGGCCTGAAGGGCGCCGAGGATCTCGGCGCCGGCGTGAAGGCCGTGTTCCAGCTGGAGAACGGCTTCGACGTCAACAGCGGCCGCCTCGGCCAGGGCGGGTTGATGTTCGGCCGCCAGGCCTACGTCGGCATTGCATCGGACCGGCTCGGCACCGTGACGCTGGGCCGCCAGTACGACTCGGTCGTCGACTATCTCGCGCAGACGACCGCGAACGGCAACTGGGGCGGTTACCTGTTCTCGCATCCGTACGACAACGACAACACGGACAACTCGTTCCGCGTGAACAATACGGTCAAGTACACGAGCCCGGTGATCGCGGGGCTGCAGTTCGGCGGCACGTACAGCTTCAGCAACGGAACGAGCTTCGCGAACAACCGGCAGTTCAGCGCGGGCGTCCAGTACGGCATCGGCGATCTCCTGCTCGCCGCCGCGTACCTGCAGGCCGACCATCCGTCGTCGACGGCGGCTGGCGCGATCACCAACGCGGGCGACGAGAACTTCCTTGCCGACCGGCTGCGGATCTTCGGCGCGGGGGCGAGCTATACCTTCGGCAAGGCCAACATCGGCATCGCGTACACGAACACCTACATCGCGAATCCGCTCAGCTCGGGGTATGTCGGCGCGATTACCCCGTCATCGGGGACGCTGTCGAGCCTGCGGTTCCAGAACTTCGAAATCAACGGCAAATACCAGTTCACGCCTGCATTCTTCGTCGGCGCGATGTACGCCTATACGCGGGCCGATTACAACGCGACGAGCGGCAAGCAGCATCCGAGTTACCAGAGCGCGGGGCTGATGGCGGACTACTTCCTGTCGAAGCGGACCGACGTGTACGTGCAGGGCGCGTATCAGCACGTCGGCGGCGATCGCACCGGTACCGTGCTGGATGTCGCGTACGTACCGGGCGCGGACGGCGTTTCGTCCAGCCGCAACCAGGTCGTCGCGCGCGTTGCGCTGCGGCACAAGTTCTGATTGCGGCCGATCGTCTTTCTCCGGAGCGGCCGGCACGACGGCCGCTCCCCATGAGGAGGCTGCAACGGACGATCGATGACGGATTCGCCGCTTGATAGAATTCGACCAACCTCGAACGACCGGTCCGTCAGATGAAACCTGCGTCGGCAACCCCCAAAGGCTATCGTCGGCTCATTCCGTCCGTGACGGCGCTCGTCGAGTTCGAGGCGGTTGCCCGCCTCGGCAGCTTCACGCTGGCCGCGCACGAGCTCGGTGTCACGCAGGCTGCGGTGAGCCGGCAGATCAAGTTCCTCGAGGAGTTGCTCGGCACCCGGCTGTTCCATCGGCTCCATCGCTCGATCGCGTTGACCGACGAGGGCGACGCGCTGTACCGGGTGGTCGCCGAGTCGATGCAGAAGATCGCCGGCGTGTTCGACCGGCTGGCAAGCGGCCCGGTCCGGCAGGAGCTCGTCCTCGCGGCGACCTCCGCTCTCTCGCATTTCTGGCTACTGTCGCGATGCGCTACGGGAATGGCCGCTGGACTGACGGTACTGCGATCCATCTGTTCGACGAGGAAGTCTTTCCCGCCTGCTCGCCGGCCTGGCCTGACCGCGGTGTGGGTCGCGACGAATACGCAGGACAAGCACCTCGTCGAGATCACGCACGCGGGCACGCAGGATCCGGCCTATTCACCGAGCACCTTCTCGCCGTTCACCGAGGCATACGTCGACCAGTTCTCGCGCTGGTATGCGGCGCGGCTGAACGCGCACGGCATCTGAAGCAGGCAGTCGACGCACACGAAAATCCGTGCGCGTGTAATATCGTGTTCACCTTTCATATAAGAAACACAATTCCGCCGAGGGCCGCTGATGAAAAACACCATACGCATGTCGACATCCGTTTTGGCGTTGATGCTGGCCGTGCCGGCATTTGCGTCGACACCTGCCGACAACATTGCATGGAGCGCCAGACCCGTGCAGACGGTTGCATCGACGTCGCCGACGGCGTGCTCTGCCTACTCGGGGCGGGTGATGTCGAGCGGCGAGTCGTTCTCTACGGAAAACGTGCTGAAAGCGCTCGGCACGTCGCTGGCCGGCGCCGCACTGGCCGCTGCCACGGGCGGATATCAGGGCGCAGCCCCCAATCCGTGCGCGCGCCCGGGCCTGTAACCGGCCCGCAAGCGAACCGCGGGGATTCCCGCCTCATCTGAAGCAAGCCCGACACCCGGCGCCGCGCGTCTTCCGACCCGCGGCGCTTCGTCATTTCAGGTTTGCCTATTCCCAGAAACTCCGGATCGCGACTGCCACGATCACCGGCACCGAGAACACCAGCGGGATCGCGAAATACTGCGCTTCGCGATCGACGACCCAGCTATAGATCACCCACGCCGCGCCGATCGCGAACGTGATGAGGCCGACCGTCACGGCGGCGATGTTCAGGACCAGCTTCGAAGGCTGGCGGCGCGTCTTGGGATCGTCATTGTCATCGCGCGGAGACGATTTCATCGGAAGAGTGCGGCTTCGGGCCGAGACAGGGATAAAACCACAGGAAACCCCATCCGCTCCGATCGCGCAAGAGGGCCGGCGCGGGCCGCCCCCCGTCGCGTTGGCCAGCACGCGCTACAACCCGAACGACGCCGCCAGTTCGTCGAGCAGTTCGCGCTGGAACGCGACGAACCGCTCGCCCGGCTGCTGGGCGATCGCGAGGTCGAGCATCGGATCGGCGACGTCGGTGCGAACACCGGCCAGTTCCTCGACGATCGCGAGCCCGCAGAACGGCACGTACGCCTCCGAATAGCCGCCTTCGTGAACGATCACGAGCCGCCCGTCGCAATGGCGTTGCGCGGCATCCTTCACCGCCCGCGTCATGAACCGGTAGCTGTCGGTATGCAGCTGCATGCGTGCGAGCGGATCGACCGCGCTCGCGTCGAGGCCGCTCGCGACGACGATCAGCTCGGGCCGGAAACGCTCCAGCGCCGGCAGCACGATTCGCTCGAATGCGTAGCGGTACGCGTCGTCGCCGCTGCCCGCGAGCAGCGGCACGTTCAGGTTTGCGCCGACACCGGCACCTTCGCCGCGATCGTCCGCGCCGCTGTAGCCGGGCGGGAAGCAGCGGTCCTGGTGCAGCGAGATCGTCAGCGTGTCCGGGTCGTCGTAGTAGATCGACTGCGTGCCGTTTCCGTGATGCACGTCCCAGTCGATCACCGCGACGCGCTCGATGCCGTGTTTCGCGCGGGCGGCCTCGATCGCGATCGGGATGTTCGCCAGCAGGCAGAAGCCCATCGGGCGGTCGCGCAGGCAGTGGTGGCCGGGCGGCCGCGACAGCGAGAACGCGTTTGTCGCGCGCTCGCCGAGGACCGTATCGACGGCCGCGATCGCGAGGCCGGCCGACAGCGCGGCGATCTCGTAGCTGCCCTTGCCGAACGGCGCGAGATCGCCGAGGTCGCCACCGTTCGCGTCGCTGAGCGCACGGAACGCGTCGAGATAGTGCGCGGGATGAATGCGCAGCAGGTCGGTGGTCGAGGCCGGCTCGGCGCCGCGCAGGTCGAGCTGCGCGGCCAGGCCCGAGGCTTGCACGAGCGACAGGAGACGGCGCTTCGAATCGGGCGATTCCGCGTAGCCCGCGCTCGACGGCGGCTGGACCCAGCCGCCGACCGGGAAGAACAGCGCATGCGTGCCGCCGGTATGCCAGAAAGTGCGTTCGTCGGTGAAGAAGGCAGTGCGATTCATGGATGTGCGTGACCTGTCACGGTTGGGAGGAAACGGAAGGGCGCGTGCGGCGATCGATGTGGCGCAGCGCGGCGAAAGACACGATTGCAACGGCCGTCGCGGCTGTGAACAGCACGCGCATCGTGCCGCCGGCATCGAGCATCAGCCCGGCGAGCAGCGGGCCGGCCGCGAGGCCGGCGCCGATCACGAAATTGAGCGTGGCGACGAGGCGGCCCGACGTGTCGATCTGCGCGACGGTCGCGAGGATGAACGGCAGTACGAACGTCCACGCGAACTTGAACGCGAAGATCGCCGCGCTGTAGCCGCTGGCGTGCCGCATCACGGCGAGCGCGACGAGCGAGGCCGCGAGCAGCGCGTAACCGGCCGCCAGCATCGCGCGTCGCGTGAGCCGGCCGCCCGCGCACGACGCGAGCGCCGCGCCGGCGATGCCCATCACGCTTGCGATCGCGAGTACGTTGCCGGTCGACTGCGGATCGAGCCCGGCCTCGGTCGCGGCACGGCTCGCGAACGTCCACACGCTGCCGATCGCGAGATAGAACGTCAGCACCGCGCCGATCGCGAGCATGACGAAGCTTTGCGGCGTCTGCGCCGCGGTGCCGCGCGCGTGTTGCGCGGACGCGGTTCGCATGCCCAGCGATGACGGAAAGCCGCGCGACAGCGGCGCCGCGAGCAGCGCGAGCGCGGCAAGCGCGGCATACAGCGCGCGCAGCCCGAACGCCGCGAACACATGCGGCAGCACGAACAGGCCGATCGCGCCCGCGATCAACTGGCCGACGACCCACAGGCCGTACACGCGGTCGCTGTTCTCGCTCGTCGCGGCGCTCGTCATGCAGAGCACCATCAGCGAGCCGCCGCCGAGCGCGGTGACTGCGCGCAGCGCGAGCAGCGCGACGAATCCCGGCATCCACAGCGCGGTCAGCAGGTTGCCCGCGCCGAACAGCGCGATGGCGAACGCGGCGACGCGGCGCGCGTCGACCCGGCCGAGCCACAGGTACGACGGCACGGTTGCGAGGCTGAACGCGCCGAGTTCGACGAAGAAGTAGGTGCCGATCTGCGATGCGGACAGCCCGAGCTGCGTCGCGAGCTGCCCGGCGACGGCGGGCGCGACGAGCAGCAGCAGCGGCGTGATGGCCGCGAACACGACGAGCGCGACGAGCGTCGAGCGCGCGAAGGCCGACGCGCGGCCGTCTGGCGGGAGTGCGGCATCCGGAGAAAGGGTTTTCATGGCGGGATCTCGTTGGGGGGAATCAGAACAGGTGGTACATGCCGACCATCGCGCCGAACTGCGATGCACCGGCGAGCGGCGTCGGGTCGTACTCGTAGACGGTCTGCGAACTCTGGCCGCTGTTGCGTGCATAGCCGAGGTTCACGTAGGCGACGGTGCGTTTCGACAGCGCATACGTGGTGCTTGCGATGAACAGCGTCGGGTGGCCGATCGCCGGCGTGCGCGAGTCGGTGTGATAGACGCCCGCGTTCAGGCCGATCTCGCTCGACATCTGGTAGCGCGCACCGCCCCAGACGATCGTGCGCGCCGCGTCGAGGTCGCCGGTCAGGCGTTCGACACCTGCGTAGACGGTGAGCGGCAATGTGGCGAATGCATAGCGCGCGGCGAGCGAGCCGAGTTCGCGGCGGCGTGACGACGTGTCGTCGGCCGCCGAAACATCGCCGTACGCCTGATGCAGCACCGCGCTGACCGACAGGCCGTTGCTCGTGTACTGGCCGCCGAGTTCGAGCACGCGTCCGGCGCGCGTATTGCCGGCGACGCCGGACGTCGCGGCGAGCGCCTCGACGTCGAAGCCGGCGAACGTCGGTGACTGGTACTTGACCGAGTGGTCGATGAAGTTCGCATTCATCGGCACGATGACACCCTGGCCGCTATACGACGCATACCAGAGCGGGTCGTAGAACAGCGTCTTGTCGAACAGCACGCTGAACTGCCGGCCGAGCGTGACGGTGCCGACGGGCCCCGCGATGCCGACGTACGCGCCGCGGAAGAACGCATAGCCGGGCACGGTCGCGGTGCCGTCGTTGAGGTTGAGGCCCTGTTCGAGCTTGAACAGCGCACGCCAGCCGCCGCCGAGATCCTCGTGGCCTTTCAGTCCGATCTGCGAAGGCAGGATGCCGTAGTTCTGCAGCTGCACGGCCGAGTGGCGCCCGTCGGCATGCGTCAGGTATTGCACGCCGGCGTCGAGCGCGCCGTACAGCGTGAGACTCGACTGCGCATGCGCGGCGGCGCTGCACGCGGCAAGTGTCGCGACGGCCGCGGCCGTGCGGATGAAGCGGGGTTTCGTCACGTGGGGTTCTCCATACCGTCCTGCATCGGTGTGTCGTTGGTGTTGTCGCGACGCAGTGTCCACAGCGGGAAAACCTTCGAACAGTCGTACAGATGAACGGTGCGGAAAACCCGCGGTGCGCGGCATGCACGCGGCGCGCTGCCGTGGCGCGGCGTGCTGCGGAGCAGCAACGGGCCGCGCACCGTTCAAATGGATGGGGCTGGCGCCCGTTCCGGCACCGTGGCCCGTCAAAAAAGCCGATCGCTATAATCGGCCGGTGTCGTTGTGCACATCAGCAGCCCGATCGGGCAGGGGAGTGGAAGGTGAGGATCACGACGGATATCGGGCAGGATCTCGATGCGCTGCGCGACGTGCCGGCCGCCATCGTGCTCGACGACTTCGCCTGGCCGCCGCTGCCGTCCCGGCGCGCCGATTTCGACGGCGTCACGCGCGGCGACGCACCGCAGCGCGAACTCGGGCTGATGCTGCTCGACCTGTACGCGGTTGCCGCACGGTCCGGCATCGGCGAATTCGAATACCGCTTCTTTTCGCTGCTGCAGGCGCTCATTCCGTTCGACGCCGCATGGACGGGCGTCGCGACCCATGTGCCGACCGGCCCGGTGATGCACAACAGCTTCCTGTACCGTTTGCCGCACGCGTTCTTCAGCGACTGGAAGCGCGTGCGCGATTGCGACCCGCTCGCGCACCGCACGCTGCGCGGCGCGCACGGCCACGCGGTGCGGCTGTCGGTCGTCGAACCGGGGCTCGATGCCCGGTTTCGCGACTGGTGCGTGAAGTACGGGCTCGCGCAACTGATGTGCGTGTGCACGCTCGATCGCCGTTTCGGCCTGACGACGTTCATGTCGATCTATCGCCAGGGCCTGAATCGCCCGTTCAGCGACGACGATGCACGCCGGTTCGAGGAAGTGATTCCGCACCTCGCGGCCGCGCTGACGATCAATCGCGCCGCGCAGCTCACGCGCGAGCGTGGCGATACGGTTGCGCCGGCGGCGCGCGCACTGTGCGACAACTTCGGCGTGCTCCACCATGCCGATCACGGTTTTGACGACGTGCTGCGCACCGAATGGCCGGCATGGGCCGGTGCCCGCGTGCCGGAGCCGCTCGTCGCGCACTTGCGGCGCCAGTCGGGCCAGCCGTTCGTCGGCGATGCGTTGCGGATCCAGTGCGTGCCGGTTGCGGGGCTGTTCCAGATCGAGGCGCGACCGCGCTCGCTGCTCGACCGCCTGAGCCCGCGCGAGCTTGCGGCGATCCGTTATTACGGCGCCGGGCGCTCGCACAAGGAAGTCGCGCAGCAGATGGCGATTTCGCCGACGACCGTGCGCCACTACCTGCGCTGCGCGTACCGCAAGCTCGGCATGCACGACAAGAGCCAGATCGCCGGCGTGCTCGGCGCGACGGGCGGCGCGGCCGACGACGAGCCGGTGGAAGCCGGCGGCGAGCCGCGCTGAATCGCACGAACGCCGCGTGGTGCATGCGGTCGCGTGAATGGTTGTGCCCGCAACCATTGAGCGTTATGCTCGTCAGCTCCCAGGAGACGGAATTCCATCATGAACGACACGAATTCAGGGTCGGTGCGCGCGGCGGTGGTCGGGGTCGGCGCGATCGGCGGGTTGCTCGCGGCCGCGCTGTCGCGGGCCGGCATGACCGTGAGCGCGTACGCGCGCGGCGCGACGCTCGACGCGCTGAACGCGCACGGCGTGCGCGTGATCGACGAGGCGGGTGTGACATCGTCGGTTCCGGTGCGGGCGAGCGACGATGCGGCCGCGCTCGGCGTGCAGGACTACGTGGTGATCGCGCTGAAGGCGCAGGCGCTGCCGGCGCTGGCCGCGCGCATCGCGCCGCTGGTCGGGCCGGACACGGTGATCGTCGCGGCGATGAACGGGCTGCCGTGGTGGTTCACGCACGGGCTCGAAGGCGCGCTCGACGGCGTGCCGCTCGATGCGGTCGATCCGGCAGGTGCGGTGTCGGCGGCGTTGCCGCCCGCGCAGGCGATCGGTTGCGTCGTGCACCTGTCGTCGAGTACCGACGCGCCGGGCGTCGTGCGCCGCGGGCGCGGCAACCGGCTGATCGTCGGTGCGCCCGATGCACGGCTCGACACGGCCACCGCCCGGTTCGCCGCGGCGCTTGCGGCGGGCGGTTTCGACGTCGAGTCGACGCCCGCGATCCGGACGGAGATCTGGACGAAGCTGTGGGGCAACATGAACATGAATCCGCTGAGCGCGCTGACGGGTTCGACGGCCGAGCAGTTGCTCGACGATCCGTTCACGCAGGATCTCGCGCTGCGGATGATGGAGGAGGCGGCCGCGATTGGTGCGAAGCTCGGCCTGTCGACGGGGATGAGCGGGCCCGAGCGGATCGCGGTCACGCGCAAGCTCGGCGCGTTCAAGACGTCGATGCTGCAGGATTTCGAAGCGGGGCGCGCGCTCGAGATCGGGCCGATCCTCGGCGTGTTTCCAGAGCTCGGGCGCAAGCTCGGCGTGCCGACCCCGTATTGCGACGCGGTGCTCGGGCTGCTGCGTCAGCGCGCGACGAACAGCGGGCTGTAGCGCGGGCGGTGCCGCTGCATGCGCGACGCCGGTGAGGCGGCGCGCTGCGATCCGCTTGCAGTGCGCAACGCATGACGCAAAGCGGGCCGCCCGCGTCGCCGGCGAGGCGACCGGGGCGGCCCGTCGAATTCATCGGATGAATACTGCGGGCGCCGTGCCCGCGGTGCCGCTCAGTCGTCCCGCTCGGTCGCGTGCGCGACGACCTTGTCGAGCAGTCGCTCGAACGTCTGGCGTTCGCTGTCGGACAGGCACGCGAGCAAGCCGTCGTTCCACTTGCGCACGATCGGCATGATCTTGCGATGCAGCGCGCGGCCGTCGGCGGTCAGCGCGATCAGCACGATCCGGCCATCCTCCTCGCTCGCACTGCGTTCGAGCAGCCCCTGGCGCAGCAGCGCCTCGGCCGCCCGGCTCGCCTGGCTCTTGTCGAGATTGGTGTGGCGCGCGAGATCCATGATCGAGAACGGGCCGAAGGCGCCGACGGCCGCGATCACGCGCGCCTCGGGCAGCGAGATGTCGAGCTTGTGCCGGTACACCTCGCCGATCCCGCGGTCGGATCGCTTCGTGAGCGCGTGGAGGCGATAGGTCAGAAACTGATCGAGCCCGGCTTGACGGCCTTTCATGTCGAATCCTGAAGAAAAAGGGCGGGCCCGATTGTTCCTGTATCGCGCGCTCGGGTCAACGGTCAGTGTGCGCCGTACTTCAGGCGTGTCAATTGCTCCGCTTCGTTCGCGAGCAGATTGGCCGCGTCGCGGATCGCGACGTCGAGCGTGATCGGCCCGGGAGCCGGCGAGAAGCAGCCGGAAAAATGTTCGGACAGGCGCGGCAGCGCGGCCGGGTCGACCGCGCCGGACAGCAGCGACGCGGGCACGCCCGCGGCCTGCGCGTGGCGGCATGCGATGAACGGCGCCTTGCCGTGCAGCGTCTGCACGTCGGAGCGGCCTTCGCCGGTGATCAGCCAGCCTGCGCCGGCG
>NZ_JAAGPO010000201.1:0-18051 GCF_017104825.1 Burkholderia sp. Ac-20345
GCCGGCGGCCCGCTCGGCAGTCAGGCCTTCACGCATTTGTGCGATTCCGTCCAGAAGGCGATCCCGTTCGGTCAGGGCCCAGCCCCGGACAATTGTTCCCCGCGCGCGCCAGTATAAGAATCCCTGCCGCATGCGGAAACGCCGGCGCAGCTCGCGCGGCTCGCCGACGTGTTGACCGCACTCGAAGCGCGATACGGCATGCCGGCCGGCTCGACCGAGATCGTGCCGACGATCGAGTCGGCTCGCGGACTCGTGCACGTCGGCGCGATGCTCGCCGCGAGCCCGCGCATCCGACACGCGATGCTGGCGGTCGAAGATCTCGCCGCGAGCCTCGGCGCGCGCCGCACGCGTGACGGCCTGGAACTGCTTCATGCGCGCAGCCGCTTCCTGATCGAATGCATCGCGGCCGGCTGCGGGCCGATCGACCTGCCGTGCACCTACCTCGCAGCGGACGTCCTCGCGCACGATCTCGACACGTCGACCGGGCTCGGCTTCCGGTCGAAATGCGCGGTATTCGCCGTGCACGTGGACGCGATCAACCGGGCGCTGACGCCGTCCGACGCAGACGCGCACGCGGCGCGTGCGCTGCTGGACGCCTATCGCGCGCAATCGGCATCCGGCCACGCCGCCGCACCCGGGCGCATCGATGCGCCCGACGCGAACAATGCGCGCCGGCTGCTCGAACGCCATGCGCAATGCCGGCGCGTTGCCGACGAGCACGCACGGGCGGCGAGCATAAACGCCGCTAATGTTCGGGATTAAAAAACAGAATTTTACGCACGCATATCGGCGACGGATAAACCGCATTGCGGCACGCCAGGGCCACGCGCGACTTGCCGCCGCGGTGCGGCCGGCTCCCCCATACGAACGACAGGACAGCCCATGTCTCAACCTGCTTCCCAAACGCATCAACCCGTGCGCGCCGCCACCGCGGCGTTCATCGGCACGGCCGTCGAGTTCTACGACTACTACACGTACGCGACCGCCGCCGCGCTCGTGCTCGGCGAGGTGTTCTTTCCGAGCAGCAATCACTTCCTGAGCACCATGGCGTCGTTCGGCACCTTTTTCGTCGGCTTCGTCGCGCGGCCGCTGAGCGGCGCCGTGTTCGGCCACCTCGGCGACCGCATCGGCCGCAAGAAAATGCTCGTGCTGACCATGTTCCTGATGGGGATCGCGACAACCGGCATCGGCCTGCTGCCCGGCTACGCGACGATCGGCATCTGGGCGCCGATCCTGCTGGTGCTGCTGCGGATCCTGCAGGGCATCGCGGTCGGCGGCGAATGGGGTGGCGCCGTGCTGATGGCCAGCGAACACGCACCGGCCGGCCGCAAGACCTTCTTCGCGTCGTTCCCGCAAATGGGCAGCCCCGCCGGACTGATCCTTTCGTTGCTCGCGTTCCGCTTCGTCACGTCGCTCGACCACGAGAGCTTCGTCAGCTGGGGCTGGCGCTTGCCGTTCCTCGCGAGCTTCGTACTGCTGCTCATCGGGATGGTCATCCGGCTCGGCGTGAAGGAATCGCCCGAATTCGAGCGCGTGCGCGATACCAACGCGGTGGCGAAGTACCCCGTCGCCGAAGTGCTGCGCACGGCGTGGGCGCCGATCCTGCTCGCCGCCGCGGCGACGACGATCGGCTCGGCCGGATTCTTCTTCACGAACACGTTCATGATTTCGTACGTGACGACCTACCTCGGCATGTCCAAGTCGTTCATTCTCGACTGCCTGTTCGTCGTCACCGTGATCCAGCTGCTGTCGCAGCCCGTCTCCGCGCTGCTCGCGCAACGGTTCGGCGAAACGCGCTTCCTCACCTGGGCGGCCGTGCTGTCGATGCTGACACCCTATCCGATGTTCCTGCTCGTTCAGACCCAGAACCCCGTCGCGATCGTTGCCGGCATTTCGTTCGCGGTCGTCACGCTGTCGGCGATCTACGCGGTCATCGCCGGCTTCATGACACCGGCGTTTCCGACACGCGTCCGCTATTCCGGCATCTCGATCGCGTACCAGCTGTGCGCGATGGTCGCCGGCGGCACGACGCCGCTGATCGGCACGATGCTCGCGCAGCAGTTTCGCGGACAATGGCTGCCCCTCGCGGCGTTCTTCACGCTGCTGTCGTTCGTCTCCCTCGTCGGTATCGTCGGGCTCGGGCGGTATTGTCAGCGTCAGCGCGCGGCCGTTCGCGGAACGCTGGCGACCAGCCCGTGACACCGGACCGGTGCGCGACGGGCGCGTAACGCATGAATCCGCCCGCTCAGTCTCCGCCCGTATCCAGCCGGTCGACCAGCGCCGTCGCGCACTGCACGGCAAGCGCCGCGCACTGCGCCGCATCCACGACCGCACCGCTCGCCACGGTGCCCTGCACGATCCGGCCCAGCAATTCCTTCGAGAGATCGGCGATCTCGTGATCTCGTTCCGTCATGATGTCTCTCCTGCGCGTCGACCAATGGCGTCGACGTACTCACTTCCCCTGCCCGTTCAACGCCCTTTCGCCCGCACGACGATCTGCGCCTGCGTGTCGCGTTCGATGCGTTCGAGCGACGTGCGCAGCGCCGTGAATTCGTCCGGCGTACACACCTGACGGCCGAAATCCGCCGTCATCCGCCGCGTGACCTGCACGACCCGCGCGCTTGCATCGAATACGTAGTGCGACGTGAAATCGACGAAGCGGTCGTGCACGGCCGTATCGGCCGGCAGGTCGGTCATCGCGACGTCGGCCGGCAGTGCGATCTGGCCGGTCTCGTCGAACGTGCCGCCGATGCAGCCCCACGGCTGCGTGCGCACGGGTTCGGCGAGCCAGCTCTCGACCTGCGTCGCGATGCCGCCCGTCAGGCTCGACAGCGCGGGCAACGCGGTCGTGCCGTCGGGCCACACGAAATGATCGAGCGTGCCCGACATCGTCACGTCGAACGGCCCGTCGGTCACGCGCCGGTCGCTGGTCGACAGTTGCGCACGGCCGCGCAAGCCGCTTTGCCGCAGACGGTTGTTCGCGAGCTGCGCGATGACGTCGGGCGTTGCGCGGCGAAACAGGTTGCGTTCGAGTTCGGCCGTCCAGCCGTCGTCTTCGATGTACGCATGAAAACGCGTGGCGCCCGGCCCGGCCGCATCGATCTCGACCCGCGCGATGCGGCCGCGCGGCTGCGTGGCCGGCGTGCGCGACAGCACGCCCGTGTCGACGAGCAGCGCGGGACGGTCCATCACGATCGGCGGCAGGTAGCCGAACGCGATGCCGGCCGTCGTCGTGTCCGCAAAGCGTTCGAGATCGGGCAGCCACGTGATCGCGTGGTTGATCGCCCCGCCGCCGTAACCGGGCACCGACGGCAGCGTGTAGACGGCCCCGAGATTGAGCAGCACCGGTTCGCTGCGGATGCCGACCGCCGCGAGCAGCGCGCCGAACAGCGCGACATGATCCTTGCAGTCGCCGTAGCGGTTGCGCAGGATGTCCGTGACGCGATGCGGCGCGGCGGCCGTTTCGCCGAGAAACAGCCCGACGTAGCGGATGTTCGCCTGCACCCAGTCGTACAGGATGCGCGCCTTGTCGCGCGGATCGGCGGCGCCCGCGGTGAGCGTGCGCGCCAGTTGCGCGACGGCCGGATCGTCCGCGCCCGGATCGGCCGCCGCGTTGCGGTAACGCGCGGCGAACGCCGCGTAGTCGGGCAGCGTCGACACGACGAGCCGGTCGCCGTAGGTCGCGTAGCCGACCGCGCCGCTCTCGATGCGGTCGTACGGGCCGTGCCGATAGTCGAACTCGTAGCGCGTGCGGCCGTTCGCGGTGACCGGCGGCAGCGCGACGTAGCCGCGCGCATCCGCGTACAGCGGCATGTCGGCCGGCACGTCGAAGATCAGCCGCTGGCTGCCGACCGGCTCGCGCGACGGCTCGACCGTATAGCCGAAGTAGCCGCGGTTGACCGGCTTCGTGCGGGTCTTGCGGAACGCCACGCGCGTGCTCGACCCGGCTTCGACGCCGGGAAACACGACGGTACGCAACAGCCCGTCCTGGAACGTCGGCGCGCCGGCCGAGCGCGGTTCCTGCACGTCGCGGATGGCGTCCGCGCCGACCGGATGCGCGACGCCGTCGCGGTCGATCGTCTCGGCCGCGAGCAGGTCCACCTTCTCGAGATTCTTGTCGAACCACACGTAGCGCTGCGCGACCGCGTCGATGCCGTTCGCGTCGTTCGCGCGCAGCGTCGAATCGTCATGCTCGTCGAGCGAACCATCATGCTGGATCACGAATTCGTGGACGTCGCTCACGAGCGTGACGGGTGCGTCGCCGCCCGTGTCGAGTGCGTTGCCTGTGCCGCGCACATCGGCCATGGCGACGCCGGCGCCGAGCGCGATCGCGCAGGCGAGCAGGCGACCTGTCCATCGGGAAGGAAAAAGCACCACGTCGAAGCTCTCCGCGCGTTCGTTGCCGGGCACCAGGGCCGCGCGCCGGCGCGGACGGTTCGATCCGCATGACGCGCACATGACGGCTCGCGCGCCGCATGCCCGTCGTGCAAACCAGTGTGGGTGACGTGCCCGCGAGCGTCAAGCCACGCGGCGGCGAGCCCGCCAGGCTCGCATCGTCGGCTTCGCCACGCCGGCACGCCCCCGTACATCCCGTCCCGGGCGAGAGCGCTTTTTTGCATCAAGTCGCGACATATACTTAAGGCAGATCATCCATGCGCGCGACGTCGACGGAATGACGCTCCGCCGAACGCGACACGCCGACGTGGGGAAGGAGGCATCATGGCGGTCATCAATAGCGACTTCGAAATGGGGTACCTCGTGATCGCGTTCACGCTGCTGGGCCTGGTCCTGTTCGGCGCACTGCTGACCGCGCTGCATCTACGGTGGCATCCGAGACTGGTCGGCGCCGCGCTCGGCGCGCTGCTCGGCATCGCGCTGATCGAAGCGATACCGATGCTGACGTGAACACGGCCCGGCGCCCATTCGTCCGATCAAGCGCGTGCGGGGTCGGAACGACCGGCGCCTGCCGCGAAGGCCGTCGTGGCTTCGCCGCTTTGCCTGACCTGTCGCCGGGGCGGAATTCGCTTGGTCGGGCTCGCCGCCCCTGTGGCCGATAAAAGGCCCGAACTCGGCGCGATCTACAAGCCGCTCGCCGTCGTGGTCCGGCACCGTGCCGGCGGATGCCACGAAGCGCACCTGCTCGCCCCGAAGCATCGCGTGTTCCGCAACGACGCGGACGCGGTCAGGATCTCGATCGCGCTGGCCACGCGCTTCATCGACACGCTGCTCGCCGGCGCGTTCATGCCCACCGGCTGAAGGCCGGCCGCGGCGCCTTTCGTCCCTCGTCATGCAGGAGGCGACATGGAAAACGGAATCGTCCCAATCCTCGTGCTGCTCGCGCTGCTCGTGTTCGCGGTGCTGTTCTTCACGGCCGGGCGCGGCCGCGACCGCACGCGCGACAAGCTGCTGCGCCGGCCCGCGCGACGCTCGTCACGCTCGCATACGCATCGTCATCCGTAAGCGCGTCATCACATCGCGCAACAAAATTCGGCCGGCGGCCGCGCGTCGCACGACGCGCACCGCTACCCGACATTCATCGGCAACAGCACCATCTGCTTGCCCTCGACGTGCAGGCGCGCCTGCAGCTCGACGGGCGTCTGGTTGTGCAGCCAGGCCGTGAGGAAATTCACGCGCCGGAAGATCAGCTTGCTCGCGAAGCACACCGAGTTCGGATACTCGTCGAGCGTCGACGACGCGAGGTTCATGAATTCGACGACGGGATTCGTGCCGAACGCGATCCGGTAGTCGGCCGCGATGCCGTTGCGGCGGCAGTGCGCGACATAGTAGTCGAGCGATTCGGTGATCGCATGACGCAGCCGTTCGAGATGTTCGTGGCCGTCGTATGCCTTCGCATCGACTTCGCCGACCGCGAGGAAGATCACGTTGCGGAAATGCCCGGGAAACAGCCGGTTGACCCACAGCAGCGCGTGCATGCTCGCGCCGCGGTGCTTGCCGACCAGCAGCACGGCCGTCGGCTGCAACGGATCGGGCTTGCCCGGCGCGGTCGCCTCGTCGACTTCGGGCGTCTTCCCCGAGAACAGCGCGTCTTCCTTCGCGAGCTGCGCACGCGTATAGGCGTAGTGCCGGTTGATCATGAAGCACAGCGCGATCACCGCGCTCGTCACGAGCACCGTGAGCCAGCCGCCTGCCGTGAACTTCTCGACCAGCGTGATGACGAGCACGGTCGCCGTCACGCTCAGCCCGAGCGCCGACAGGAAGAAATGCTTGAACCAGCCCTGCTCGCTGCGATGGCGCCACCAGTACGTGCACAGCCCGAGCAGCGACAGGCTGAACGTGAGGAACACGTTGATGCTGTACAGCACGACGAGCACGTCGACGCTGCCGTGTGTCCACAAGAGGATCAGCAGGCTCGACAGCCCGACGACGATGATCCCGTTCTGCCGCACGAGGCGCCCCGACAGGTCGCGGAAATGGCGCGGCACCCACGAATCCGACGCCATGTTCGACAGCACGGCCGGGCCGTCGAGGAAGCCGGTCTGCGCGCCGACCATCAGCAGTCCGGCCTCGAACGCGAGCACGGCCGCGAGCAATGCGTGGCGCGCGAACGCCGAGCCGAGCCCGAGATGGTCGATCACGCTGCCGAACACGACCGCGTTGAGCGTCTGGCCTTCGACGGGCCGCGCGTGCCACAGCATGTACAGCAGGATGATGCCGCCGGCCGTGAACGCGAGCGACGTCGACATGTACCACATCGTCACCTTGCCGTTCGGCACGCGCGGGTCCGCCAGCATGTTCACGTTGTTCGACACGGCCTCGAGGCCCGTGTAGGTGCCGCCGCCGAGCGAGAACGCGCGCATCAGCAGCGCGAGCATCACGAATACGCCGAGCGACTGCGACATCCCGTGTGCCTCGTGCACGGCGTCGGGCACGATCATCGCGAGGTTGCTGCCGTGCGCGGCAATGCCGTACACGATCAGCGCGAAGTGCAGGATCACGAAGCCGATGAAGATCGGCAGCAGCACCATGATCGATTCGCGCATCCCGCGGAAATTGAGCCCCGTCATCAGCAGGATCAGCACGATCTCGGTCGTGAGCTTGAACGCCTGCGCGCTCACCGGCAGCAGGCTGAAGAATGCGTCGACGCCGCTCGCGAGCGACGTCGCGACGGTCAGCACGTAGTCGACCAACAGCGCCGCGCCGGATACCAGCCCCGGCTTCGACCCGAGCAGCGACGTCGCGACGCGGTAGCCGCCGCCGCCCGTCGGGAACAGCTCGATCACCTGGTTGTAGCCGAGCGCGATGATGAACACGGTCGCCGCCGTCGCGAGCGCGAGGAACAGCGCGAGCGGCGTGTGATGCGCCAGCGCGAGAAACGCTTCTTCCGGGCCGTAGCATGACGACGACAGCCCGTCGGCGCCGAGCCCGACCCAGGCCAGCAGCGGCGTCACGGCGATCGCATGGCGCGTGCGTGGATCGAGCGGATCGAGCGGCTTTCCGACGAGCAATTGCCAGACCTTCTGGAACGTGGTCACGATTCCTCCGGAACGCACGACGCCTCGGCGACACTCCTCTAAAAATAAATGAGTTCCGGGACGACTTCCAGTCGGCGTATTCCATAGGGCAGCGGCGCGCGCGCCAGATTACTTTCAACATGCCGACGCCTTGCAAACAGTCGAACTACTGCCATGCAGGCCGGACTCGCGTCAGCCGGCCTCGCCCAACGCGCGGGCGAGCAGGCGCGACACGCCGGCGAAGGCCGGATGCGGCGCGGTGATCACGAAGGTCGGAATCTTCGCGAGATAACCGGCAAAGCGGCCCTTCGCCTCGAAACGGGCACGAAACGGCGACGCATCGAACAATGCACCGAGCCGCGGCACGACGCCCCCGCCGATATGGATGCCGCCGGTCGCGCCGAGCGTCAGCGCCAGATTGCCCGCAAACGTGCCGAGCATGCCGCAGAAGCAATCCAGGGTCGCCACGCAGCGGGCGTCGCCAGCAAGCGCACGGTCGATGATGGCGACCGTATCGGCCGCATCGACCCGCGGTGCGTCGCGGCCGTCGCGCGCGGCGAGCGCAGCGTGAATCACCGCGATGCCGGGGCCCGCGACCAGCCGCTCGAACGACACGTGCGGCCAGCGCGCCCGCGCGTACTGCAGCACGTCGGCCTCGCGTGCGTCGGCGGGCGCGAACGACACATGCCCGCCCTCGCCGGACACCGGCACCCATGCGTCGCCCGCGCGCACGAGCGCCGAAACGCCCAGCCCCGTACCGGCGCCGAGCACGCCGATCGTACCCGCGGGCGCCGCGCGTCCGCCGCCGACCTGCCGTCGTTGTCCCGCGGACAGATGCGGCACGGCCATCGCCAGCGCCGCGAAGTCGTTGAAGACGTGCAGCGTGTCGAACCCGAGCGCGCGACGCGTCGCATCGATCGAGAAGCGCCAGTCATGATTGGTCATGCTGACCATGTCGCCGTCCACGGGATTGGCGATCGCGATCGCCGCGTCCCGCACCCGCGCGCCGCCCGCGTCGCGCAGGAACGCGCGCACTGCGTCGTCCATCCCGGCATGGGCGCTGCATCGATAGACGCGCACGTCGCCGATCCCGCCGAGCGCCGTCTCCAGCGCGAAGCGCGCATGCGTGCCGCCGATGTCCGCCAGCAAGCGGGGTTCGCCGGCGCGCACGCCGCGCGGCGCGACCGGATAACCGTTGAGGGTCGCTTCGCTCATCCCATCTCCTGAATTGTCATCGTGTGTCGATTGCAACGGTCATGGCACCTCCACGCCGCGCGCCGCGCCCAACAGTTCGAACCAGTGCTCGCGCCCAAGCGCGATGCGGGTCGCCGCTACCGCTTCGCGCAGCGCCGCGATCCGGCTCGACCCGACGATCGGCAGCGGTCGGCACGGCAGCGCGAGCAGCCACGCGAACAGCACCGTCGTCGCGGACACGCCGAGCGCGTCGCCGATCCACGCCGCAGCCGCGCGCACGCGCGTCGCGGCGGGCGACGCCTCCGTCAACAGGCGTCCGCCCGCGAGCGGCGACCACAGCATCGGCGGACAGCGCCAGCGCTGCGCCTGGTCGAACGTGCCGTCGTCGAGCGGCGCGAGATGCAGCAGCGAGCATTCGACCTGGTTCGTCGCGAGCGACATACCGTGCGCCGCCATGCGGTCCTGCAGCAACGCAGCCTGCGCCGGCGTAAAGTTCGATACCCCGAATTCCCTCACCTTTCCGTCACGCCGGAGCGCGGCAAAGGTCGCGGCGACTTCATCGGCATCCATCAGCGGATCGGGGCGATGCAGCAGCAGCAGGTCGAGCCGGTCGGTGCGCAGCGCGCGCAGCGACTGCTCGACCGACGTGACGACATGCGCGGCGCGCGTGTCGTAATACTTGATCCCGTGCGCGGGCCGACGCGCGGATACGAGCCGGATCCCGCACTTCGTGACGATCTGCATCCGCTCGCGCAAGTGCGGCGCATCGGCCAGAACGTCGCCGAACAGGCCCTCGGCCGCGTAGTCGCCGTAGATGTCCGCGTGGTCGAAGCTCGTCACGCCGAGCTCCAGCGCCGCCTCGATCAGCGCACGCCGCTCGCGGGCCGACAACGCCCAGTCGCCGATCCGCCACATCCCGAACACGATGCGCGAGAACGGCTCGGCATCGGCACCCATCGATATCGTCGTACAGCGTTCCGTCATCGCGCTCACCACCACCATTCGACCTGCGCGCCGACCGTCGAACCCGTGCGCGACGTGCCGAAGATGCCCGTTGTCGACAGCGGATCTCCGGGCGCCGCCGCATCCTGCGCGGCCTGGTTCCAGCGCGCATAGGTGTAGAACACGCGGAATTCCGGTCGCGACCAGAACGAGCGGTCCATCGCGAGCGTCAGCGCGACGCTTGCCTTCAGCAGCGTGCGCGTCGGGCCGCCGGACGGCGTCACGCGATCGTGCCCGAGGTCGCCCTGCAGCTTGATGTGCTGCGTGAACGCGTACACCGGCCGCACGCCCATCGATATCCAGGTCTGCGACCCGCCCGACGGCGCGATGTCGCGCTGGTAGATGCCGACCACCTGTCCGCTGAAGTCGCGCGTCGCCTGCCAGTCGAACGCGTCGAGTACGCGGAAACTCTTGTAGCGGTTGTCGTTGGTCAGCGTTCCCGTGTAGCCGAGGCCCGTGCCCGGGCCGACGCCGTACTGGAACGCGAGCTTGTTCTTGCCGCCGAGCAGGTTGGTCTGCACGTGCTGTACCGTGAACGACCAGCCGCTGTGCGCGTCCTGCAGCACGCCGCTCGTGTTCAGCACCGGCGCGCGGGCCGGGATGTACGACAGCCCGAACTGCAGTTCGCCACCAGGGTTCGGGTGCACGCCCGACAGCTGCAGGTCGTGGCGCGTCGCGTAGTTGGGCTGGTCGATGTAGTCCTCGCGGAACAACGCATAGCTGAGCTTCAGGCTGCCGCCGATCGGCACGTTCTCGATGCCCGCGCCGAGGCCGCTCGGGTTCCAGTAATAGAAGTCGTTCATGTGGACGTCGTTGCGCCGGTAGTAGATGCGCCCGAACCAGATCCGCATGTCGTCGAGCCCCGGAAAGTTCGTGAGCTGCACGTACGATTGTGGCAGGCGCACGCGGCCGTGATCGCCGTTGAAGGTCGGCGTGCGATCGAGATCGTTCACGAGGCTCGCCATCCCCACCGCCGACAGCTGCATGCCGTTCGAGAACTTGTACAGCGTCTGGTCGATCTCCAGCTCGCTGTAGACCTGGCATTCGTTGCCGAGCCGGTATTTGCTCTGCGCGCCCGGCAACTGGAAGCAGGCCTGTGAATGACCATCGCTCGTGCCGACGCCGGCCCGCATATAGCCATGGAACTGCGTCCACGGCGTCAGCTGGTTCCAGGCCGACGACGGTGTCGGCGTCGCCACGTTGGCGGGGCTCGTGTCGGCCGGCACGACGCCGGTGGCCTGCGAAAGACCGCCCGGCGCGCTGTCGGCGGCGACCGTCGTTGCCGGTTCCGGCGCCGCATGCAGCGCGGCCGATGCGACGGCCAGAGAGAACGCGGCGGCGAGCCGCGTGAGCCTGAACGGGGTGCGTGCGGGACCGCGCGCGGCGCAGCCTGCTTCATCGATCATGAACGTGTCTCCAAACGTTGTCTGTGCGCCGCGTACGATGCGCGGCATCATCGAATAGGTGTGTGTGCTGTGTCGTCCGTCATGCTGCCGACGGGCCGGCGCGATGGACGATCCGCGCGCCGGCCCGGTGCGAAGTCAGCCCGCGGCTTCAGCCGGCGACGTCGAGGTCTACCATCGGTGACGCGTCGGCGGCCGCCGGTTCCGGCGCGTGAATGCGGATCGGCTCGCCCGCGGCCGCGCTCGCGTAGATCGCGTCGAGAATCTCCATCACGATCAGCCCTTCCTCACCGGGCGCGGGATGCGGGACGTCGCACAGAATCGCTTCCGCGTAGTCGTACATCGCGGAATGCGCGCCTTCCACGGGCGGATTCAGGCGCATGTCGAACTGCGCGCCGTTCTGCTCGATGAACACGTGCGCGTCAAACGTATAGCCCTCGTTCAGGTTCTTCTGCAACAGCCCGGCACGCGTGCCAAGGAGGCGGGTTTCCATCAGTTCCGCTTCCTGGATGTTGGTCGCCCACGATGCCTCGAGCGCGAGCGTCGCGCCATTGTCGAAGCGGATCAGTGCGGCCGCGAGATCCTCGACGTCGAACGTCTTGCCCGCACGCGCCGCCAGCTCGCGCGCGATCGGATCGTAGGTGCTGCCCATCACCCACACGGGTTTCGGATAGCCCATCAGCCACAGCGCGAGATCGAGACGATGCACGCCGAGATCGATCAGCGGCCCGCCGCCCGCCAGCGCCTTGGTACCGAACCAGCCG
This sequence comes from Burkholderia sp. Ac-20345, assembly GCF_017104825.1. Classification (NCBI taxonomy): domain Bacteria; kingdom Pseudomonadati; phylum Pseudomonadota; class Betaproteobacteria; order Burkholderiales; family Burkholderiaceae; genus Burkholderia; species Burkholderia sp. Ac-20345. Next base: position 11,836 of record NZ_JAAGPO010000201.1, read on the forward strand.
CCGAAGCCGGGCATCCCGCGCCGGCGATGCCAGACCGTCCGTCCGAAATAGAAGTCGCCGAACAGGCCGCTTTCGACCTGCGTCTTCAGCGCGCGCGACTGCGCGCTGAAGCGGTACGAGAAATTGATCATCAACCGCTTGCCGGAGCGCTGCGCGGCGATCAGCATTTCACGCCCCTCGTCCGCATTCAGCGCCATCGGCTTCTCGCACAGCACGTGGCAGCCGGCGTCGAACGCGGCAAGCGTCAGCTCACGATGGAACTTGTTCGGCGTGCAGACGCTGACGACGTCGAGCTGCTCGGCCGCGAACATCACGTCGGCCGATGCGTAGCGCGCGTCGATGCCGAACGCGTCGCCGACCTTCGCGAGCCGCTTCGCATCGGGGTCGGCAATCGCGACCACGTCGACGTCCGGATGCTCGCGCCAGCCTTCGATATGCTTGCTGCCGATCCCGAGCCCGATCACGCCGACACGCAGGCGCCGGCCGCGTGCAATCGCCGCCGCTTCCGGCAGCTCGACCTTGTAATCGTCGTTCATTCGAGGTCTCCCGCGCTTTGCTGGATGCCGACGTGCGCGAATTGCTGGCTCTTCTCGCTGAGTTTCTCGAGCGGCGGCGAGTTCGGACAGCAGTCGGCAAGGTTCACGCGCGGCGCGGCCCACTGCACCGCATTCGCGATCACGCGCTGCACGTTGCGATCGTGATAGGTCGGGTAGGCTTCGTGTCCGGGACGGAAGTAGAAGATCCGGCCGTGACCGCGCTCCCAGCAGCAGCCCGAACGGAACACCTCGCCGCCCTCGAACCACGAGATGAACACCGTGCTGTCCGGCTGCGGGATGTCGAAACGCTCGCCGTACATTTCCTCGTGCTGCAGCTCGAAGTACTCGCCGAGCCCGGCCGCGATCGGATGCGACGGTTCGACGACCCACAGCCGTTCCTTCTCGGCTGCCTCACGCCACTTCAGCGAACAGTTCGTGCCGAGCAGACGACGGAAGATCTTCGAGAAGTGCCCGGAATGCAGCACGATCAGGCCCATCCCTTCGAGCACGCGGCGCTGCACGCGCTCGACGATCTCGTCGGAGACCTTCGCGTGAGCCTTGTGCCCCCACCAGATCAGCACGTCGCAGGCGGCGAGCCGCGCTTCGCTGAGGCCGTGCTCGGGCTGGTCGAGCGTCGCGGTGCCGATCTCGAGCGGCAACGCACCGTGGCCAAGCGCCGGCGTCTCGGCGAGCGCGCTGGCGATCACCCGGTGCAGGCCGTCGGGATAGATCGCGCGCACGCCCGCGTTTTCCCGTTCGTGCTCGAACTCGTTCCATACGATCACTGAAATCTTCTTGTTTAGCATGACTATCCTTTATCGATGATTTGGCGCCAATTCGACAGCGGCCATGCGCCGTGGCCGCCTGAAACCTTTGACTGGATGCGCCGCGCGCCGCTCAGGCGATCGCGAGCGCCGGTGCGGCAGGCTCGCGCGGCGTGCGTATCGCCGCGCGTCCGTCCGGATGAAACAGATGCAGCGCGCCGGCCGGCAGATCGACGCGCAGGCGCTCGCCCACCCGCGCGCCGGCGGCATCGGTCTTTGCAACGATCGGCTGGTCGCACAGCGGCGTGTCGAGATACAGATAGGTGTGTTCGCCCATCTGCTCCACGTGCGCGACCTGGCCCGTCACGGCACCGGTGCCGACCCGCACGTGTTCGGGGCGGATGCCGAGGGTCACGCCCGCGCCCGTTTCGAGACCGTCGCCGGACACGTCGGCGCCAAGCGGATGGTCGCGGACCAGCACGCGAACCTCGTCGCTGCCGGCCGCCGCGACGCTTGCCGGCAGGAAGTTCATCGCGGGCGAGCCGATGAAACCGGCGACGAACTGGCTCGCCGGGCGGTGATACAGATCGAGCGGCGTGCCGATCTGCGCGACGCTTGCGATCCCGCTGCGCCCTTCGAGCGGGCGCAGCAGCACGATCTTGTCGGCGAGCGTCATCGCCTCGACCTGGTCGTGCGTCACGTAGATCATGCTGGTGCTGTCGAGGCTGCGGTGCAGCTTCGCGATCTCGACGCGCGTCTTCACGCGCAGTGCCGCATCGAGGTTCGACAGCGGCTCGTCGAACAGGAATACTTTCGGCTTGCGGACGATCGCGCGGCCGATCGCGACACGCTGCCGCTGGCCGCCGGACAGTGCGCCGGGCTTGCGTTCGAGCAGCTCGCCGAGGCGCAGCGACTCGGAAGCGAGCCGCACCCGCCGGTCGATCTCGTCCTTCGGCAAGCGCAGATGACGCAGGCCGAACGCCATATTTTCGTAGACGGACATGTGCGGATAGAGCGCATAGCTCTGGAACACCATCGCGATGTCGCGCTGCGCGGGCGCAAACGTGTTGACGCAGCGGCCGTCGATCCACACGTCGCCCTCGCTCTGCTCCTCGAGGCCGGCGACGATCCGCAGCAACGTCGATTTGCCGCAGCCCGACGGGCCGATGAAGACACAGAACTCGCCCGGCTCGACCGTGAGATTCACGTCGCTGAGGATGGGAGTCGTGCCGAACTGCTTGCGAAGACCGCTCAACTTGATCTGACTCATGGTTTCCCTCTTGTTCCTGTTCGGGCCGATACGCGTCAACCCTTGACCGCACCGGCAGTCAGGCCGGAGACGATTTGCCGCTGAAACACCAGCACCAGCAGCACGAGCGGCACGGTGACGATGACCGACGCGGCCATGATGGTTCCCCACGGCAACTCGTAACTGCTCGCGCCCGAGATCATCGTGATCGCGACGGGCACCGTGCGCTGGCCCGACGAGATCATGAAGGTCAGCGCGAACAGGAACTCGTTCCAGGCCGACACGAACGCGAGCAGCGACGTCGCGGCCAGCGCCGGCCGCAGCAGCGGCATGAAGATCCGGAAGATCAGCGTGAACACGCCGACGCCGTCGACGAGTGCCGCCTCCTCCAGCTCGCGCGGCAGCTCGCGCATGAACGTGACGAGAATCCAGATCGTGAACGGCAGCGTGAAGATCAGATCGGACAGCACGAGCGCGCCGAGGTGGTCGTACAGGCCAAGCGCGCGGACCAGCTCGAACAGACCCGACAGGATCGCGACCTGCGGAAACATCGACACGCCGAGAATGCACATCATCAGCACGCCGCGTCCGCGGAACGACACGCGGCCGAGCGCATACGCGGCAAGCACCGACACGGCGAGCGACAACGCGACCGCCCCGCCCGCGACGAGCGCCGAATTCAGCAGGTACGCGCCGAACGGCTGGTCGCGGAACAGCTGGCGATAGTTGTCGAGCGACGGGCTTGCCGGGAAGAGCGATGTATCGAACAGCGCGTCGCCGTGCTTGATCGACGTGCCGATCATGTAGACGAACGGGAACAACGCGATCACCAGCACGAGCGCCGACAGCAGCCCGTGAATCGCCCGGTCGAGCGGATGCTTCTTCATGTCATGCCTCCTGCATCCGGCGGCGGCTGATTGCCATGTAGCCGATGGTGAACAGCACGATCGTGGCGAACAGCAACATCGCCGACGCCGACCCGAACCCGACCTGCTGGAAATCGATCAGTTGTTCGCGCACATAGATCGACATGCTTTTCGTGATCCGGCTGTTCGACGTCATCACGTAGATCAGGTCGAACACGCGCAACGCATCGAGCGAGCGGAAGATCATCGCGACCAGCACGCCGGGCAGGATCAGCGGCAGCGTCACCGAGCGGAACACGCGCCAGCGCGGCACGCCGTCGACACGCGCGGCCTCGTAGCAATCGCGCGGCACGGTCTGCAGTGCGGCGAGCATCAGCAGCGCCATGAAGGGCGTGGTCTTCCACACGTCGACGAGCACGATGGTCGGGAAGACGAGGTGTGCATCGGCGGTAAACGCGAGCGGTTCATGGATCGCGCCGATCGACATCAGCATCGCGTTGACGATCCCGAACTGGTCGTTGAGCATCCAGCTCCAGATCTTCGCCGACACGACCGTCGGGATCGCCCACGGCACCAGCACGGCCGCGCGCAGCAGCGTCCGCAGCCGCGACGGTACGTCCAGCAACAACGCGACGCCGAGACCGGTGCCAGTCTCGAGCACCACCGACACGACGGCGAACAGCACGGTATTGCCGACGGCCTGCCACCAGGCCGGGTCGCGCAGCACGCCCGCTGCGCCGAGATAGTTGTCGAGGCCGACGAAATGACGCTGCGACAGGTCGGACAGTTGCGCGTCGGTCAGGCTGAACCACGCCGTGCACAGCAGCGGCCAGCCGGCGATTGCCGCCAGCGTGAGCAGCGCGGGCGCCACCAGCAGCCAAGCCTGGCGCCGGCGCGCGCGGGCAAGCCCGGCACGGGCACGGACGGGTGTCCGCACGAATGCAGGAGTGCTACTTATTTCGATGCTTCCGGTTCTCATTCGATGTCTCCCGTCAGGCCGGCGCCCTGCGGAGGCCGGCCCGATCGATCAATCGCGCTCCGCGGCGCTCAGTGCCAGCTGCCGCCCGGCGCGAGCCGGTTGAGCGTGGCGGCGAGCCGCGCGAGCGCACCCGATGCGGTGTCGCTGCCGGCAAGCACGTCGTGTGCTGCATTCCAGAACTGGTTGCTGACCTGGTTGTACTTCGCGCCGGTCACGGTCGACGGCCGCGCGACCGCCGTGCTGAAGGTCGGCAGCAGATCGGCCACGAACGGGTTGGCCTGCAGGATGTCCTTGTCCCGGTAGAGCGCCGGCATCGTCGGGTTGTACGACCCCTGGATCGCGCGCATCTTCTGCACGTCCGCGCTCGCCATGTACATCACGAGATCGGCGGCCAGTTTCGGGTTCGGCGAGTAGCGCGACACGGCGAGCTGCCATCCGCCCAGCGCGGCGGCCGGGCGGCCGTCGGCGCCGCCCTTCGGCAGCGGCGCAATGCCGACCTTGCCCTTGATCGGGCTGCCTGCCCGATTCGCGATCGCCCATGCATACGGCCAGTTGCGCATGAACACGGCGTTGCCGGCCTGGAACACGCCGCGGGCCTCCTCTTCGCCGTAGTTCAGCACGGCCTTCGGGCTGATCGTGCCGACCCATTTCGCCGACTGCTCCAGCGCCTTGATCGCGCCCGGATTGTCGATCGTCACGCGGCCCTTGTCGTCGACCACCGTGCCGCCGTTGTAGCTGCTGATCCATTCGAGCGCATCGCAGGTCAGCCCTTCGTACGCGCGCCCTTGCCACACGTAGCCCCAGACCTTCTCGTTGCCGGCGGCACGCTCGCCCGACTGGACCTTGCGCGCGGTGGCATCGAGCTCCTCCCACGTGGCGGGCACTTTCACGCGGTACTTGTCGAGCAGGTCCTTGCGGTAGTAAAGCAGCCCGGTATCGATGAACCACGGCATCGCGACCAGCTTGCCGTTCACCGTATCGTTCGCGACGATGCTCGGGAACGACTGGCTTTCCAGTCCCTTGCTGTACGGTTTCAGGTCGATCAGGTGGTTCGCGAGGATGCCCGGCCAGACCGTATCGATCTGCATCACGTCGATCTTGTCCGAGCCGCCGCCGAGCAACTGCTGATAAAGCGCCAGCGTTTCGCTCGAGTTATTGGGCATGCTGATGAACTCGACCACGTTGCCGGTCTTCTCGGCCCACCGCTTCGCCGAGACCTGGCATATGTCCTGGTCGACGCCGGCTGCGCCGCATGCGATCCGCAGCGTCGCCGCGCCGGCGCTGGTGGCCGTGGCGGCCGTCATCGCGAGCGCCATCGTCAGCAAGCTTGCCTTGAGCTTCATCATTGGGTGTCTCCAGTTTTTTTCGAATCGTTCGAATCGTGCGCCGCGGTGTCGCGAGCGCGTCGCCGGGTGCCGTGGGTCTATGAGACTCCAGTCCGGTTAATCGAAAATTTCGGAAACGCGCCGCGCCATTAACAATCGAAACAATCGCTGTCGCGCATCAGCCCAGCAACGCGGCGAGCGCCGCCAGATCGAACGGCTTCGGCACGAACGGCAGGTCCCCGCGCCAGTCGGGATGGGTCTGATGAATCTCGGGCGGCAGGCCCGAGGTAAGCGCGACGCGCTGCGCCGGCCAGCGCTCGGCGAGCCGCGCCGCGAACGCGATGCCGCTTCCGCCCGCGCCGAGCGAGATGTCCGACAGCACGAGCGTGACGGGACCGTGCTCGGCCAGCCAGCGCAATGCCGCGTCGCCGGTCGCCACCGCGTCGGCCTGCGCGCCCGCGCGTAGGGAAAGAGTGGGTACTAGTGGATATGTGTGT
>NZ_JAAGPO010000202.1:0-17959 GCF_017104825.1 Burkholderia sp. Ac-20345
GTCGCGCATAGAGCGGCGCGCCGGTCGCGCGCAGCCGCAGCGCGACGATCGCGTCGAGCCGCGCGGCATCGCGCAGCGGCATCTCGGTCGCATCGAAGATCTCGTCGATATGGCGCGGTTCGCGCAGCGCCGGCAGCGCGTCGCGCGCCTGCCGGTTCGCGGCGACGATGTTGCCGCATTCGTCGAACGCGATCAGCCACTCGGGTTGCGCTTCGACGTAGTGACGATTCGGATGCCCGAACAGGATCCAGTGCTGCGCGGTGCTGTGCACGAAGTAGCCGTCCTCGATCAGCGCCGCGCTCTGCCGCACGAGCTGATAGACGAGACGCTGGCTGTCGCGGCCGTCGGGCGAATGAACGGCCGATGCGTCGAGCACGCCGATCAGCTCGCCGCCCGGCGAGAAGATCGGTGCCGCGCTGCAGGTGAGCGTCGTGAACGCCGCGCGAAAGTGGTCGGTCTTGTGCACGGTGATCGGCGCGAGATCGGTCAGCACGTTCGCGACACCGCACGTGCCTTCCTCGCTTTCCGACCAGCACGAGCCGATGTGCAGCCCCGCATGACGGAAGTCGTTGCGGCGCTCGCGGTCGATCCGGTAGTCGATCGTCACGCCGTGCGCGTCGGTCAGCATCACGCAGTAATCGGCGACGCGGATCATGTCGTGCAGCCGCGTCAGGCACTGGCCCGACGCGCGCAGGAAGGCCTCCTCCTTGTCGCGTACTTCGCGCAGCTCGGCTGCGGTCAGCACGCGCGGGCCGATCGACGAAGCGGGGTCGAGACAGTAGCGCTCCAGGGAACGCTGCCACGACGACACGAGGCGCGTGGAATCGGCCGGCGCGGGCAGGCGTCCGGCGAGCGCGCCGAGCACACGGTCGGCGTGCTGGGCCTGGGGGACGGCATAGGGCATGGTCGGCTCCGGTTCCGTACGGCGGGGAATGCGATGTTCTTGTAGCACATCCCGTTCGACGGATCACATTGCATCGCAGCACGCGGCGGGCGTGAGACGTTCGTCTCACCGGTATCGCGGGCCGTCTCGTGACGTTGAGACGCGTTCATGGGCGACCTGCGGAGATCGTCCGGCATGACGCGGCATGCGCGGCGCCGCGATACCGCGGGGTTTGCGGGCGGAGCGGCACGCTTGCGCCGGCGTCCCGAGGGCCATTTCGTCGCATCGGTGATGTGAGACGCACGGGCCGAATTGCCGTGCGCTCCGTCCTTCCAGCCGCGAATCGGGGGCACATGCATACCCGCCGCGTCAGCATTCACAAGGGTTTCACGTTCATCGCACGCACGATGGCACGCCGCTTGCAGAGATCACGTGCAAGTCGGCGCGGTCGCGTCGACGACGACGATCCGCCGCCCGGCGATGGCAGCGGACGAGACAGGCAGGGCCGTGGCGCACGTCAATGCGCCCGGGCCGGCCAACTGGATGGAGACGAACCCGTGACGACGCCCGTTACCGTCGGCGTGATCGCGAACCCCGCATCGGGGCGCGACATCCGCCGCCTCACGACGCATGCCTCCGTATTTCCGACGGCGGAGAAGGCGAACATGATCGTGCGCCTGCTGGCCGGCCTCGGCGCGATGGGCGTCGAGCGCGTGCTGACGCTGCGCGACCGGACGGGCATCGCGACGCTGCTGCTGCGCGCGATCGACACGCATCGTGCGGTCGCGCCGTACGAGCGCTGGCCCGAGGTCGAATTCGTCGACCTGCCGATCACCGACACCGTCGCCGATACACAGGCCGGCGCTGCGTACCTGCACCGGATGGAAGTCGCGCTGATCGTCGTGCTCGGCGGCGACGGCACCCATCGCGCCGTGGCCGCGCACTGCGGCGCGACGCCGCTCGTCGCACTGTCCACCGGCACCAACAACGCGTTTCCCGAACATCGCGAAGCAACGGTCGCCGGCGTCGCGGCAGGGCTTGCCGCGACCGGCGCGGTGCCGGCCGAAGTCGCGTTCACGCGCAACAAGCGACTCGTCGTGCGCTGCGTGGCGGGCGCGCAGCCGGGGCGCGAGGAGATCGCGCTCGTCGACGTGTGCGCCGCGCGGCAGCGCTTCATCGGTGCCCGCGCGATCTCGGGGTCCGACGACATCGATTCGCTCTACCTGACGTTTGCGGAACCGGACGGAATCGGCCTGTCCGCGCTCGGCGGCGCGTGGGCGCCGCTCGAACGCAGCGCGCCGCACGGGCTCGCGATGCGTTTCGCGGGTGAAGGCAAGACGGCCGGCACACCGCTCGTCGCACCGATTGCGCCAGGCCGAGTCGATCGCGTCGTGATGCGCAGCTGCGAACGGCTCGAGCCGGGCGCGTGGCAGGCGATTCCGTTCGAGTACGGCACGCTCGCGTTCGACGGCGAGCGCGAGATCGAGGTCGCGCGTGGCGATCGCTACGAGATTTCGCTCGACTGGCGCGGGCCGCTGACGGTCGACGTCGGCCGCACGCTGCGCTACGCGTCGTCACGGCAACTGCTGCGCGATGCCGGCGAGTGGCGCTATTGAGACACCGTTTTACCGAGTGACATTTCGACATCCATAACGATCGACAAGGAGACATCGCCATGACAACCCCACTCGAAGGACAGGTCGCCATCGTCACGGGCGGCGCGCGCGGCATCGGCCGCGGCATTGCACTGACGCTCGCCGGCGCGGGCGCCGACATTCTGCTCGCTGATCTGCTCGACGACGCACTCGATGCCACCGCGCGAGAAGTACGCGCGCTCGGCCGCCGGGCGGCGGTCGCGAAGGTCGACGTCACGCAGGCCGCGCAGGTGGACGCGATGGTCGCGCAGGCGCTCGCCGAACTCGGCCGGCTCGACATCCTCGTGAATTGCGCGGGCGTGATCAGCATTCATCCGGTCGGCGAGCTGACCGAGCGCGACTGGGATTTCGTGATGGACGTGAACGCGAAGGGCACGTTCCTCGGCTGTCGCGCGGCGCTAGCGCCGCTGAAGGCGCAGGGCCGCGGCCGGATCATCAACGTCGCGTCGATCGCGGGCAAGGAGGGCTTTCCGAATCTCGCGCACTACAGCGCGTCGAAATTCGCGGTCGTCGGCTTCACGAATGCGCTCGCGAAGGAGGTCGCGCGCGACGGCGTGACCGTCAACGCGATCTGCCCCGGCATCGTGCGTACCTACATGTGGGATCGGCTGTCCGACGAATGGAAGACCGACGGCGAATCGGTCGAGGAGTCGTGGCAGCGGCACCAGTTGACGCTGATTCCGCAGGGCCGCGCGCAGACGCCGGAAGACATGGGCCGGCTCGCGCTGTTCTTCGCGACGATGGACAACGTGACGGGCCAGGCCGTGAACGTCGACGGCGGCTTTACGTTCCACTGACGGCCGCGGGCCGTGCAATCCGTCGCCGCGTCTCGGACGCGGCGGCATTCGCAGTCAGACCTACCCAGGAGACACACATGACCGTTTCGACCCAGCTCAGCAGGGACACGCTGCTGGACGCCTACCGGCTGATGCGCACGATCCGCGAATTCGAGGAGCGCCTGCACGTTGAATTCGCGACCGGCGAGATCCCCGGTTTCGTTCACCTGTACGCGGGCGAGGAGGCGTCCGCGGTCGGCACGATCCTGCACCTCGGCCTCGACGACTACGTCGCGACCACGCACCGCGGCCATGGCCATTGCATCGCGAAGGGCGTCGACGTGCACGGGATGATGGCCGAGATCTACGGCAAGAAGACGGGCGTCTGCCACGGCAAGGGCGGCTCGATGCACATCGCCGACCTGGCGATGGGCATGCTCGGCGCCAACGGGATCGTCGGCGCGGGCGGGCCGCTCGTCTGCGGCGCGGCGCTCGCGGCGAAGCACCGGAAGACGGGTGGCGTCGGCGTGTGCTTCTTCGGCGACGGCGCATCGAACCAGGGCGTGATCTTCGAATCGATGAACCTCGCGTCGGTGTGGCGGCTGCCCGCGATCTTCGTGGCCGAAAACAACGGCTACGCGGAAGCGACGTCGTCGAGCTGGTCGGTCGCGACCGACAACATCGCCGATCGCGCGAACGGGTTCGGGATGCCGGGCGTGATCGTCGACGGCTTCGACTTCTTCGCGGTGCACGAAGCGCTCGGCGAGGCCGTCGAGCGCGCGCGCAACGGTGGCGGCCCGACGCTCGTCGAGGTGAAGTTCACGCGCTATTTCGGCCACTTCGAAGGCGATGCGCAAACCTATCGCGCACCCGGCGAGGTGCAGAGGCTGCGCGACGAGAAGGACTGCCTGAAGCATTTCGAAACGCGCGTCGTGCGGGCCGAGGCGCTGACGACCGCCGATCTGCGCGCGGTCGATGCACAGGTCAAATCGCTGATCGACGATGCGGTCGCGCAGGCCAAGGCCGCGCCGGTACCCGATGCGGCCGACCTGCTGACCGACGTCTACGTGTCGTATCCGTGAGCGCGGCCTGACACCGCAGCCGGCACGGCGAACCGAACATTCCAGGAGACAGACATGGCAAGGAAGATCACTTATTCGCAGGCGATCAACGAGGCGCTCGCGCAGGAAATGGCGCGCGACGACAGCGTGATCGTGATGGGCGAGGACAATGCGGGCGGCGCGGGCGCGCCGGGCGAGGACGATGCGTGGGGCGGCGTGCTCGGCGTGACGAAGGGGCTGTTCCACAAGTTTCCGGGCCGCGTGCTCGATACGCCGCTGTCGGAGGGCGGCTACATCGGCGCGGCGGTAGGCGCGGCCGCGTGCGGGATGCGGCCCGTCGCGGAACTGATGTTCATCGATTTCATGGGCGTGTGCTTCGACCAGATCTTCAACCAGGCCGCCAAGTTCCGCTACATGTTCGGCGGCAAGGCCGTGACGCCGGTCGTGATCCGCGCGATGTACGGCGCCGGCCTGCGCGCGGCCGCGCAGCATTCGCAGATGCTCACGTCGCTGTTCACGCACATTCCGGGGCTGAAGGTCGTGTGCCCGTCGACGCCGTACGACGCGAAGGGGCTGCTGATCCAGGCGATCCGCGACAACGATCCCGTGATCTTTCTCGAACACAAGCTGCTCTATACCCGCGAAGGCGATGTGCCGGAGGAGTCCTATGCGATCCCGTTCGGCGAAGCGAACGTGATGCGCGAAGGCGACGACGTGACGATCGTCACGTACGGCCGGATGGTGCACCTCGCGATGGACGCGGCCGCGAAGCTCGCGAAGGACGGCATCCAGGTCGACGTGATCGACCTGCGCACGACGTCGCCGCTCGACGAGGAAACGATCCTCGAAAGCGCGGAGCGCACCGGGCGCGTGGTGGTCGTCGACGAAGCGAACCCGCGCTGCTCGATCGCGACCGATATCGCCGCGCTCGTCGCGCAGCGTGCGTTCCATGCGCTGAAGGCGCCGATCGAGCTCGTGACCGCACCGCATACGCCCACGCCGTTCGCGAGCGTGCTGGAAGACCTGTATATCCCGTCCGCCGATGCGATTGCGCAGGCGGTCCTGAAGACGAGGAGCTGACACGATGTCGATTCACATGATCACGATGCCCAAGTGGGGGCTGTCGATGGAGCAGGGGCAGGTCAATGGCTGGCTGAAGGCGCTCGGCGAACGCGTGACGAAGGGCGACGAAGTGCTCGACGTCGAGACCGACAAGATCTCGTCGGGCGTCGAATGCGCGTTCGACGGCACGCTGCGCCGGCAGGTCGCGCAGGAAGGCGAGACGCTGCCGGTCGGCGCGCTGCTCGGTGTCGTCGCGGCCGCCGACGCGAGCGATGCCGACATCGATGCGGCGATCGCCGAGTTCCAGCGCGATTTCGTGCCGAGCGCGGCTGCCGATGAAGCCGCGGGCCCGCAGCCCGAAAAGGCGCAGATCGGCGGCCGGACGGTGCGCTTCCTGAAGCTCGGCGAAGGCACCGGCACGCCCGCGGTGCTGATCCATGGCTTCGGCGGCGACCTGAACAACTGGCTGTTCAATCACGCGGATCTCGCCGCGCACCGGCCGGTGTGGGCGCTCGACCTGCCCGGTCATGGCGAGTCGGGCAAGGCGGTCGAGACGGGCAGTCTCGACGAACTGGCCGACGCGGTGCTCGCGCTGCTCGATGCGCAGGGCATCGACCAAGCCCACCTGATCGGCCATTCGATGGGCGGCGCGGTCGCGATGGCGGCGGCCGAGCGCGCGCCGCAACGCGTCGCGTCGCTGACGCTGATCGCGAGCGCGGGGCTCGGCACCGACATCAATCGCGCCTACATCGACGGCTTCGTCGCCGGGAACAGCCGCAACACGCTGAAGCCGCACCTCGGGGCGCTGTTCGCGGACAACGCGCTGGTCACGCGGCAGCTCGTCGAGGATCTCGTCAAGTACAAGCGTCTGGAAGGCGTGCAGGCCGCGCTGGAGAAGATCGCGAATGCCGCGTTCGACGGCGCCGCACAGCGGCGCGTGTTCCGCGACCGGCTCGCGACGCTTGCGCCGCGCACGCTCGTGATCTGGGGCGAGCACGACCAGGTGATCCCGGCGCGGCACGCGCAGGGTTTGCCTGAAGGCGTGCGTGCCGAGGTGATCGCCGGCGGCGGGCACATGGTGCAGATGGAGGCGGCTGCCGACGTGAACCGCCTGATCGTCGCGTTTCTCGGAGGCTGACGATGGCCGCCGCGCTCGAACGACCCAGCCTCACGGCGCTCGGCCAGCCCGGCGCGAGAAGCCGCGACAAGCTCGCGCGCATTCCGGTGCGCGTCGAGCCCGCGGCCGGTGCGGCGTTGCCGAAGCCGCCGTGGCTGCGCGCGCGGCCGATGATGAGCGCGGCGGTCGCCGACATGGCGGCCGTGCTGCGCGACCATCGGCTGCATTCCGTCTGCGAGGAGGCGATGTGCCCGAACATCGGCGAATGCTTCGCGCAGCGCACCGCGACCTTCATGATCATGGGCGGCCTGTGCACGCGGCGCTGCCCGTTCTGCGACGTCGCGCACGGTCGTCCCGAGCCGCTCGATCCCGACGAGCCCGCGCGGCTGGCCGATGCGGCCGCGGCGCTCGGGCTGCGCTACGTCGTGATCACGTCGGTCGACCGCGACGACCTGCGCGACGGCGGCGCCGCGCATTTCGCCGCGTGCATCGCGGCGGTGCGCGCGAGCGTGCCGGGCATCGGTGTCGAAGTGCTGACACCGGACTTCCGCGGCCGCGTGGCCCGCGCGCTCGATGCGTTGTCGACGGCCTGGCCCGACGTGTTCAACCACAACATCGAGACGGTGCCGTCGCTGTATCGCGCGGCGCGGCCGGGCGCCGACTATCGCGGTTCGCTCGAATTGCTCGCGCAGGCGAAGCGGGTGCGGCCGGGACTGGTGACGAAATCGGGGTTGATGCTCGGGCTCGGCGAGTGCGACGACGAAGTGCGCGACACGCTGCGCGACCTGCGTGCGCATGACGTCGACGTGCTGACGCTCGGCCAGTATCTCGCACCGTCCGCGCACCATCTGCCGGTGCGACGCTACGTGAGCCCGGACGCATTCGCCGCGTGGCGCGACGAGGCGCTATTGCTGGGTTTCAGGGAAGTCGTCGCCGGCCCGCTCGTGCGGTCGTCGTATCACGCGGCCGACGTGCTGGAGGAGACGTAGCGGGCGGCGCGTCAGGCGGATGCCGACGCATGCGCACGACTGACGCGGCGCAGGTACAGCACGAGCCCGGCGCCCGCGAGCATCAGGCTGATCGTGTTCGCGAACCAGAAGCCGCGCGCGCCGGTCAGCCACGCGGGCGCGATGCCGCCCACGTCGAAACCGAGCGCGTAGCCGCCGCTGAGCCCGACGCCCCACAGCGCGACCGCATAGATCACGGTCGGCACGACCGCGACCTTGTAGGCGCGCAGCACGAACGCCGACGTGACCTGCAGTGCATCGAAGACGTGGTAGCACGCGACGATCGCGACAAGCGGCATCGCGGCCGCCGCGACGGCCGGGTTCGGCGTATAGCCGCCGATGATCAGCGGTCGCAGCACGAACACGAGCAGGCCGTAGGTCGCGGCAATGCCGCACGCGAAGATCACGCTGTGCCGGCCGAGCAGCCGGGCTTCGTCGGGCCGTCCGGCGCCGAGCGCGCGCGCGACCAGCGTCGACGCCGCCACGCCGATCGACAACGGCGTCATGTACAGCACCGCGCCGATGTTGCCGGCGATCTGGTGGCCGGCGAGCGTCGTCGTGCCGAACTGCGCGATGAACAGCGCCATGCACGTGTACGACGTGACCTCGATCAGGTACGACAGGCCCATCGGCACACCGAGTTTCAGGATCGCCTTCTGGCGTTCCCAGACCGGCCAGCAGAAGCGCGAGAAGATCGCGAGCGGCGCAAACACGTCGAGCTTCGCGAGCAGCGTGTAGCCGATCAGCGCGAGCGCCCAGTTGATCAGCGTGCTCGCGAGCCCGCAGCCGGGGCCGCCGAGAGCCGGCACGCCGAACCCGCCGAAGATGAACCACACGTTGAGCGGAAACTTGAGCAGCAGCGCGCCGATCTGCAGGATCATCGCGAGGCGCGGCTTGCCGGCCGCATTGGTCAGCGCGTTGTAGATGCGGAAGACGAGGCTGGCGGGCAGCCCGTACGACAGAATGCGCAGGTAGTCGACGGTGCGGTCGTGCAGCGCGGCGGGCGTGTGCGCGACGCGCAGCAGCGGTTCGGGAAAATGCAGCAGGAGGAAGCCGGGCACCGCGAGCAGTAGCGCGAGCCACAGCGCCTGGCGCACTTCCTCGCCGATCTCGGCATAGCGCCGCGCGCCGTACAGCTGCCCGGTGATCGGCTGCAGCGCGGACAGGATGCCCGTCAGGCCGATATAGATCGAAATGTAGATCGACGAGCCGAGCCCGAGCGCGGCCAGGTCGACGGCCGAGTAGCGCCCGACCATCGCGGTGTCGATCACGCCGAACGCGATGATTGCGAGCTGGCCGACGAGCACCGGCCACGCGAGACCGACGATCCGGCGGATGTCGCCGAACATCGTCAATCGGCCGGCTGGCGGCGCGGCGGACGCCGCTTGACGGGCGTCTTCGGCCGTTCGATGCGCTCGTACAGGCGGAAGCGCTCGTCGCGGTCGGCGGCACGGCGGCCTTCCCACACGAGACGCCACACGTATTGCGACATCGAGCTCGGCTCGCCGAAGTCCGCGCGGTCCTGGCGCAGGATCACGTCGCAGTCGCCGGAGAAGTCGAAGCGCATGTTGCCGAAATACGCGAAGGTCGCGATCTGCGCGTCACCGAGCCGCACGGGCGAGATGCACTCGTAGTCGGAAGGCAGGTGTACGGCGATCTGCTGGGCGACATCGCGATAGGTCCGGCCGTAGTTGACGATCGGCAGCCACAGCGTCATCAGCAGCACCCACATCAGGGTGGTGCCCGCGCCCGACAGCACGACGCTGCGCCACAGCACCTTCGGCTGGCGCGAGATGCGCCAGCGCACGAGGAAGCACCAGCACACGGTGGCGATCACCGCGCAGATGAACGACAGGATCTTGAAGTGCGGCTCGTAACCGGGCACGAGGCGCGCCAGGTTGCGAGCGAGCGGATGCGGGAAGCCCGTGAGCGATGCGAGCCACACGAGCCACACGAAGGTGCCGAGGATCGTGAAGCTCAGCACCGCGAACCAGTCGATCGCGTTGATCGCGCCGCGTTTGAGGGTCGGCAGCGCGAACGTCGCGAGCACCGCGAGCGGCGGCAGCAGCAGCATGTACATGCGGTTCGACTGCTGGCTCTGCAGGATCACGAGCGCGACGAGCGGCACGGCGACCGACAGCGGAATCGCGATGTGCGCGCGGCGGCGCATGCCGGCCCAGCTCCACCATGCCCAGATCGCGAGCGGCCACGCGGGCCACGTGAACAGCGGCAGGTTCTTTGCCGCATAGCCGAGCACCGCGGTCGGCGGGCCCGAAAAACGCATCAGGCTGCCGTGGATCCACTGGTTGAAGAACCATGCGGCGTCGTCGGGCGCCGCGACGAACGCGGCCAGCGGCCACAGCGCGAAGATCGCGGCCGCGAGCGGCACGCCGACGAGCGGCAGGCGCAGGTTGCGCATCTCGGGCGTGACGAGCCACAGCACGGCGGTGCCGGCGAGCAGGGCGACGACCAGCACCGGGTTGCCGGACAGTGCGACGAGGCCGATCGCGACACCCCACCACAGCGCGCCCTGCATCGGCTTGTCGATGCCGCGCACGATCCCGTAGACGAGCATCGCGATCCACGCGAACTGCGCGAGCTGCGGCGTCGTTTCGTGCCCGCGCTCCGCGAGGCCGAAGCAGGCGACGAGAACCAGCAGCGCGCCGTCGGCGAGCGTGCGGCCGTAGTCGCGCGGCTCGGGCTCGCCGCCGAATGCGTATTTGAACGGCTGGACTTCGGCACGGCGGCCGAGCAGGTAGGCCGCGTACCAGACGAATGCGCACGCGACGCAGAACAGCACGCCGGTATCGACGCGCGATGCGTTGCTTGCGTCGACCCACGTGCCGAGGCCGCGGATCGACAGTGCGCCGAGCCAGTAGCCGAGCGGCCCGTCGGTCGTGATGAACTTGCCGACCAGGTTCGGCAGCAGCCAGTCGTGCCAGCCGCCCTTGGCCATCGTCCACATCACGCCAAAGCCCGCCGCGTCCTCGTTCTTCCACGGGTCGCGACCGAACAGGCCGAACGCGGCGTAGACGAAGCAGAGGGTGAGCAGCAGCCAGCGCGGCAGCGCGCGCGTGGCGGAGGCGGTGAGACGGACGACAGGCTTCATGCAGATGAGCGATTTGTTATGGGCGGGTGGCCGGCGCGGTTGCGCGCGGTGGAGCCGGTTTCGAGCATCCGGCATTGTAGACGCGCCCGCTGTTGCGCGTCAGGTCGATGCCCGGGCGCCGGCTGGCGCCTGCCGGGCGAGCAGAGACAAAAAAGGGCAGCCTGGGCTGCCCTTTTGTGCGACACCGGTGCGTTGCAACCACCGGATGCAATGCGAAGCTTACTTCGCCTTGCCGCTGGCGCGTACGCCGAACTTGTTCTTGAACTTCTCGACACGGCCTGCCGTGTCCATGATCTTTTGCTGACCCGTGTAGAACGAGTGCGATTCCGACGACACTTCGATCTTGGCGAGCGGGTAGGTCTTGCCGTCGAGTTCGATGTTTTCGCGCGTCTGGATCGTCGAGCGCGTGATGAACTTGAAGCCGTTCGACATGTCTTGGAAGACGACTTCGCGGTAGTTCGGGTGGATGCCTTCTTTCATGGTCTTTCCTTGGTGAGAGCGGTAGCCAACCCGCCGCTTGCCGTGCCGGAGCGCGCATATTGCGCAAACCAGACGACGCCAAGCCCGGCGCGAGCCACTTGCCTAAGGTCGAAAAACGGCGATTATGCCAGAAAATCAGATGGTTGACGAATAATTTTCACGGTGTGTCGAGCGCGCCGGTGCCGGCCGGATCCTGCCGGTAGTAGCGCGCGAGCAGCCGGTACAGCTCCGGAAATTCGGACTCGAACGCTTTCGGCCGGACGAACAGCGCTTCGCTGCATACCGCGAAGAATTCCGACGGGTGGTCGGCCGCATAGGGATCGATCAGCGAGTCCCGCTCGAAGCGCGCCCACGCGCGGTCCGGCACGGCGTCTACGCGCGCGCAGAACTGGTCGTAAGCGTGCTCGAACACGTCGGCCCAGGCCTCGGCATCAAGGTGCGGCGCGTGCCAGCGGCGAAACAGGGGCGGATAGCCGTCGGCCGCGCCGTTGACCATGTCGATCTTGTGCGCGAACTCGTGGATCACGACGTTGTACGCGTCGCGGCCGTCCGTCATCTGCGCATCTTCCCAGGACAGGATCACGGGGCCGCCTTCCCAGGCCTCGCCGCTCGCATCCTGCTCGACTTCGTGGACGACGCCGTCCTCGTCCTGCACCGTCTTGCGGATCACGAATTCGCCCGGATACACGACGACGCCGACCCAGCCGTCGTACAGCGACAGGTCGAGATTCAGCACGGGCAGGCAGGCCTGCACGGCGATCGCGACGACCATCGCGTCGGTCAGCTCGAGCCCGTGCGCGGTCGAGAACGATTTCTTCGCGATGAACAGGCTCGTCAGTTCGCGCAGCCGGCCGAGCGCATCGGGCGACAGCGCCGCGAGGAACGGCAGGCGCTCGACGGTGTCCTGCCACAGCGCGTCGGGGATCGGGTGGCTGCGCAGCGCGCGGTCGCGGCGGCGGTCGTCGAACCAGCGGGTCAGTTTCGAGAGCATGAAGGCGGCTCGCGGAAATCCAAAGCCTGTCTTTTAACTCAATCGATCTCTTTTTGCCATGCCGCGAAGAGGCCGCCGACGAGCGCGACGCCCGCCAGGAAGTAAAAGCCGTCGAGCGACGCGAGGAACGAAGCCTGTTGCGCGACCATCCGCGCGATCGACGCGATCGCGAGGCCGTGCGCTTCGTTCGGCGCGTGGCCGGCGGCGGCATAGCTGTGCGTCAGCGCATCGACGGTCTGCTGGAACAGCGGATCGAACACGTTCGCGCGTTCGACGAGCCGCGTTTGGTGCACGGCCACGCGGTGCTGTTCGACGATGATCACCGATGACGTCGCGAACGAGATCGTCAGTTGCCGCACGATGTTCTTCAGCCGATAGCCGTGCGTATATTCGTCGATCGCGAAGATCCGGAACGTCAGGTTGGCCACCGGCAGCACGATGAAGAGCAGCAGCAGCCCGCGCAGCAGCAGCGGGACGATCAGCGCGGCTTCACCGACCTGCGGCGTCATTCGCGTCATCCACAGCGCGGCCGTGATGGCGATCGCGAACCCCGGCACGACGAACCACTTCTTGTGCGTGACGAACTTCGCGTAACGCAGGTACGCGAACAGCGCGGTGGCTGAAATCAGCGACATCGTGCCCACCAGCCGCCCGGCGTTCTCGACCGGATAGCCGAGCCCGCCTTCGAGGAACCGCGACGTCAGGTAGCTGAAGCCCGTCGACTCGTAGTAATAGAACATGTAGAGCAGCAGCCCGACCTGGAACGTCCGTTCGCGGAACGCGTGCAGGCGCACGAGCGGCGTCGGATGGTTCCACTGGTGATACGTGAACCACGCAAGCGCGCCGATCCCCGCGATCGTCAGCACGATCAGCATCGGCGAGCCGCTGTAGAGCTGGTAATGCACCTGCTGCAGCACGATCTGCAGCGCGCCTTGCGCGAGCGCGAACACGACATACGGCCAGAAGTGCCCGGAGCCGCGTTCGTCGTCGGGTGTCCGGCCCGAATCGGGCAGCGTGAGCAATGCGAGGATCGCGAACGCGATGCCGGCCGGCGCCGTGCACGCGAACAGCGCGCGCCACGTCGAATGCGCGACGAGCAGGCCGCCGACGATCGGTGCGAGCGCGCTGCCGAGCAGGATCATGATCAGGAACGCGCGTGTCGCGGGCGGCCGTTCCTGCGGCTTGAAACTGATCTGGATCAGGATCCGGCACGCACCCATCATCGGGCCGATGAAATATCCCTGGAAGCCGCGTGCGAATGCGAGTTCGAGCGACGTATCGGCGAGCGCGGCCGCGATCGCGCCGAACGAGAACATCAGCATGCAGCCTGCGACGTAGCGGCGATGGCCGAGCCGGTCGACCCACCATTGCTGCTGCAGGATGCCGAGCACGGCCGTGACCGCGTAGGCGCTCGACGACCACACGAGTTCGTCGGGCGATGCGTTGATGCCGCCCGCGATGTAGCTCGCGAAGAACGAGAAGACGGCGTTGTCGAAATAGTCGATGCCGGTGACGAGTGCGAGCGCCCACGGGAACAGGTCCGCGCGCAGGTTCGCGCGGCTCCACAGCGGCGAGCGACCGGGCATCGCACTCATTCGCGTGTCTTGCGCGTGCGCCGCGTGCCGGCTTCGGCCTGCCGCTGCGCGATCAGCGCATCGGCGTTTTCGCCGGCAAGACGCCGATCGACGTAGTCGATGTCGTGCTGCAGCTCCTTGCGCAGCGCGATGGCTTCTTTCAGTTCGCGCTGGACGGCCGCGATCCGCCGGTCGAGCGTATCGATCTGTTCGGTGAGACCGGTGCGGATGTCGCGCAGCGACGCGTCGGAATAGCGGCGCCGGCCGTCGCCCGTTTCTTCCAGTGGGCGCTTCAGCATCTCGGTGATGCCGTGCAGCGAGAAGCCGAGCGCGCGCAGCCGCAGGATGCGCGCGAAGCGTTCGAGGTCGGCTTCGTCGTAGAGGCGGTAGCGACCTTCGCTGCGCGATGGCGTGACGAGGCCGCGCTCTTCGTAATACTTCAGCGTGCGCGGCGTGACGCCGAGCCGCGACGCGGCATCGCTCACGGTCAGCAGCGGGGTGGAGGCGTCGTTCGGCATCGGGAGGCGGGGGATTCGGTGTGGGCGATGACGCGATTATAGATCAACCTGTACGTTCACGTTCATGTTGACGCCGAAAAACGGCCGCCGGGCAGGATGCGCGGGCGGCCGTCTTTTTGGTGCGGGGCTGGGGTGATCAGCCGCCGCGGCGCATCAGGTCGAAGAACTCGGAGTTGCTCTTCGTCTGGCGGATCTTGTCGAGCAGGAATTCCATCGCTTCGACTTCGTCCATGTCGTGGATGAACTTGCGCAGCACCCAGATCTTCTGAAGGATCTCGGGCTTGATCAGCATTTCTTCGCGACGCGTGCCCGACTTGTTCAGGTTGATCGACGGATACACGCGCTTTTCCGCGAGGCGGCGCTCGAGGTGCACTTCCATGTTGCCGGTGCCCTTGAACTCTTCGTAGATCACGTCGTCCATGCGGCTGCCGGTTTCGATCAGTGCGGTGCCGATGATCGTCAGCGAGCCGCCTTCCTCGATGTTGCGCGCCGCGCCGAAGAAGCGCTTCGGACGTTGCAGTGCGTTCGCGTCGACACCACCCGTCAGCACCTTGCCCGATGCCGGGATCACGGTGTTGTACGCGCGTGCGAGACGCGTGATCGAGTCGAGCAGAATCACGACGTCGTGCTTCATTTCGACGAGGCGCTTGGCCTTCTCGATCACCATTTCGGCGACCTGGACGTGGCGCGTGGCCGGTTCGTCGAACGTCGATGCGATCACTTCGCCGGCGACCGAACGCTGCATTTCGGTCACTTCTTCAGGGCGCTCGTCGATCAGCAGCACGAACAGGATCACGTCCGGGTGGTTCTGCTTGATCGCGTGTGCGATGTGCTGGAGCATCACGGTCTTGCCCGACTTCGGCGACGCGACGAGCAGGCCGCGCTGGCCCTTGCCGATCGGCGCGATCATGTCGATGATGCGGCCCGTGACGTTTTCCTCGCCGCGCATTTCGCGTTCGAGCGACAGCGGCTTGTTCGGGTGCAGCGGCGTGAGGTTCTCGAACATGATCTTGTGTTTCGAGGCCTCGGGCGGCTGCCCGTTGACTTTGTCGACCTTCACCAGCGCGAAGTAGCGCTCGCCGTCCTTCGGCGTGCGGACTTCACCTTCGATGGTGTCGCCGGTGTGCAGGTTGAAGCGGCGGATCTGCGACGGGCTGATATAGATGTCGTCGGTGCTCGCGAGGTACGACATTTCCGGCGAGCGCAGGAAGCCGAAGCCGTCCGGCAGCACTTCGAGCGTACCGTCGCCGAAGATCGTCTCTCCCGTCTTGGCGCGCTTTTTAAGAATGGCAAACATCAACTCCTGCTTGCGCAGGCGGTTCGCGTTTTCGATCTCCAGGCCATTGGCCATTTCGATCAGTTCGGAGACGTGCAGAGACTTGAGCTCGGATAAATGCATACGGAGAACCCGCCAGGGAGGAGACGACGAAAGAAATAAAGGGAGGAGGGCGAGCGGAAGCGCTCAGAGACTTAAATGCGTCTTGTAGACGTTTTTTAATTCTAGCATAGGCCGATTCGCGCTTGAGCGAGCGATCGGCGGCTTGTCGGCGGACGTGTTGCCGGTTGACAACACGTCCGCGGAACTGTCTGTATTACAGGTGGCTGTCCAGGAATGCGGTGAGCTGCGACTTCGACAGTGCGCCGACCTTCTGCGCGGCGGCCGCGCCGTTCTTGAACAGGATCAGCGTCGGGATGCCGCGCACGCCGAATTTCGCGGGCGTTGCCTGGTTGTCGTCGACGTTGATCTTCGCGATCTGCAGCTTGTCGCCGTAATCCTTCGCGACTTCGTCGAGGATCGGGGCGATCATCTTGCACGGGCCGCACCATTCGGCCCAGAAATCGACGAGCACGGGCTTGTCGGACTTGACGACGTCCTGTTCGAACGATGCGTCGCTGATGTGTTTGATCTGTTCGCTCATTGGGTCAATACCTCTTACGGTTCGGGGACTGCCTGCTTGCGCGTTGCGGCGTACCGGCTGCCGTTGGCTGCCGGCCACTGCGGCAGGTCACTCCGCTCTCCGGAAAGGAGGGGTGTAAGCGCTGCATGCCGCGGCTCGCGGGTCGTTCGGGCGTCATATTAGCCTAAATTGCTATCTGCTGCGGGCGGCGATAGTAGCCGCTACGCGAGTAGGGGTACGACGCGACGTTCGACCGTTGTGTACAGCAGGTGGAGGCCGGCCCGCAAATTACAAGGGGTGGGTGCGCATGCATTTCGATTTGGGGGCATTGCGTGCCGTGCGATGCGCGCCGGTTTGTCTGGTCATATTCGCATTGGTGCGAACAAACGGTCGCATTCATTCGGAAGCGGTGATAGAATATGCCGTGACGGGCCTCCTCGCATGGTGGGGCGGTGAACCTGGTCAGGTCGGGAACGAAGCAGCCACAATCGTTTTCCGCCAGTGCCGAGGGTTGGGCTCGTCACCTTCCTTCTCGCCCCGTTCGCCGGGCGTTTTTTATTTCTGCACCACACTCCGTTTTGCCTGCGCGTTGCCAGTCTTCCGCACCGTTTCGCGTGTCGGCGCGACGCAGCGTTACTGATACAATTTCCCGATGACCTATCAAGTTCTCGCACGCAAGTGGCGTCCGAAGGATTTCGCTTCGCTCGTCGGCCAGGAGCACGTCGTCAGGGCGCTCACGCACGCGCTCGACGGCGGGCGTCTCCATCACGCCTATCTGTTTACCGGAACCCGCGGTGTCGGCAAGACGACGCTGTCGCGGATCTTCGCCAAGGCACTCAATTGTGAAACCGGCGTCACGTCGCAGCCGTGCGGCGTGTGCCGCGCCTGTCGCGAGATCGACGAAGGGCGTTTCGTCGATTACGTCGAGATGGATGCCGCGAGCAATCGCGGCGTCGATGAAATGGCCGCGCTGCTCGAGCGCGCGGTGTACGCGCCCGTCGATGCGCGCTTCAAGGTCTACATGATCGACGAAGTGCACATGCTGACGAATCACGCGTTCAACGCGATGCTGAAGACGCTCGAAGAGCCGCCGCCGCACGTCAAGTTCATCCTCGCGACGACCGATCCGCAGAAAATTCCCGTCACCGTGCTGTCGCGCTGCCTGCAGTTCAACCTGAAGCAGATGCCGGCCGGGCACATCGTGTCGCATCTCGAACGGATTCTCGGCGAAGAGCAGATCACGTTCGAGTCGCAAGCATTGCGCCTGCTCGCGCGTGCCGCGCAGGGCAGCATGCGCGACGCGCTGTCGCTCACCGACCAGGCGATCGCCTATTCGGCGAACGAGGTGACCGAGTCGGCCGTGTCGGGCATGCTCGGCGCGCTCGATCAAACTTACATGGTGCGTCTGCTCGACGCGCTTGCCGCCGGCAGCGGCCCGGAAATCCTCGCGATTGCCGACGAGATGTCGCTGCGCAGCCTGTCGTTCTCGACCGCGCTCCAGGATCTCGCGAGCCTGCTGCACCGGATCGCGTGGGCGCAGTTCGCACCCGGCTCGGTGCTCGACGAATGGCCCGAAGCGGGCGACCTGCGCCGCTTTGCCGACACGCTGAGCCCGGAGCAGGTCCAGCTGTTCTATCAGATCGCGACGGTCGGTCGCGCCGAGCTCGGCCTGGCACCGGACGAGTACGCCGGTTTCACGATGACGTTGCTGCGGATGCTCGCGTTCGAGCCGGCGGTTGCCGCCGGCAGTGCGCCGGGCGGCCAGCCGTCCGTGCCGCGTGCGGTGCCGGGCCCGCGCGTGGCGGCCGCATCGGCCGCTGCGGCGAAG
>NZ_JAAGPO010000203.1:0-17655 GCF_017104825.1 Burkholderia sp. Ac-20345
TCGGCCGCGGCGCCGATCCTCGCGTCGGTGAGCAACCCGGTACCGGGCGGCTCGCCGCTCGCAGGGCCGGGCGGCGCGGGCACCGGCGTGCCGGGTCTCGCACTCCCGCAAGGAAAAGTGCCCGGTGCGAACCTCGCGCCGTCCGCGCCGACGCACGTGCTGTCGCTCGGCAACCGCGCACCCGCGCTCGCGCCGCATGCGGCCGCGCAGAACGGGCTGCCCGACAACGCCGTGTCGATCGCACCCGCGCTCGAACCGCGCGTCGGCGGTGCGGCGCTCGGCGTGCCGCAGGTGAATGCACCGGCGCCGGAAGGCGCGGCGAAGGCATCGCCGTACTACTTCACCGACGGTTCGCTGCAGGGCTGGCAGGCGACGCCGCAGGACATCGTGGTGCCGTCGAACGGTCTTGCATCGCCGGAAGCATTCGGGCTGCCGGGTGACGATGCGCTGCGCGAGCTGCTCGCCGTGCATCGCGACGTGCCGGTGTCACGCGCGTCGGGCGCCGACGTGCCGCGTTACTTCATCGACGATGCGCACGCAGCCGAGCCGCAGGGCCAGCTGCATCGCGGCGCGCACCCGCCGTTCGATGTGAACGCGATCCGCCGCGATTTCCCGATCCTGCAGGAGCGCGTGAACGGCAAGCAGCTCGTGTGGTTCGACAATGCGGCGACGACCCACAAGCCGCAGGCCGTGATCGATCGGCTCGCGTACTTCTATGCGCACGAGAACTCGAACATCCACCGCGCCGCACATGCGCTGGCCGGCCGTGCGACGGATGCGTACGAGCATGCGCGGGACACCGTGCGGCGTTTCATCGGCGCATCGTCGCCTGATGAAATCGTGTTCGTGCGCGGCACGACCGAGGCGATCAACCTGATCGCGAAGACGTGGGGCGTGCAGAACGTCGGCGAAGGCGACGAGATCATCGTGTCGCATCTCGAACATCACGCGAACATCGTGCCGTGGCAGCAGCTTGCTGCGCAGAAAGGCGCGAAGCTGCGCGTGATTCCGGTCGACGATTCGGGGCAGGTGCTGCTCGACGAATACCGGAAGCTGCTCAACGACCGCACGAAGATCGTATCCGTCACGCAGGTGTCGAACGCGCTCGGTACGGTCGTGCCGGTGAAGGAAATCGTCGAGCTTGCGCATCGTGCCGGCGCGAAGGCGCTCGTCGACGGCGCGCAGTCGATCTCGCACATGCGCGTGGACGTGCAGGCGCTCGATGCCGATTTCTTCGTGTTTTCCGGGCACAAGATCTACGGGCCGACCGGGATCGGCGTCGTGTACGGCAAGCGCGCGATCCTCGACGACATGCCGCCGTGGCAGGGTGGCGGCAACATGATCGCGGACGTGACGTTCGAGCGTACGGTGTTCCAGCCGCCGCCGAACCGGTTCGAGGCCGGCACCGGTAACATCGCGGATGCGGTGGGGCTGGGCGCCGCGCTCGACTACGTGAACCGGGTCGGCATCGAGAACATCGCGCGCTACGAGCATGACTTGCTTGCGTATGCGACAAGCGTGCTCGCGCCGGTGCCGGGCGTGCGGCTCGTCGGCACCGCGCGCGACAAGGCGAGCGTGCTGTCGTTCGTGCTGAAGGGCTACGAGACCGAGGAAGTCGGGCAGGCGCTGAACGAAGAGGGCATCGCGGTGCGCTCGGGGCATCACTGCGCGCAGCCGATCCTGCGGCGTTTCGGGCTGGAGGCAACGGTGCGGCCGTCGCTCGCGTTCTACAACACGTGCGACGAAGTCGATGCACTGGTGAGCGTCGTGCGGCGTCTCGCGACGCGGCGTTGACGTCATTCGCTTGCGGCGGCCCTCGCGGTCGCCGCAAGCGTTCCGTTGCTACACGAGTCAGAACCGCACGACCTGCTTCTGCTCGACGTTGAAGCCGTCACGCAGCACGCTCGCCGAATCCGCGAAGTAGCGGCGGGTTTCCGACAGCAGGTCGGTGTTGCCGCGACGGCAGAACACCACGCCCGATCCTTCTTCCGTCAGCAGTTCGTCGATCAGCGATTCGGGTTGCCCGATATCGGCGAGATGGACGTTCTGCACGCCGTGTGCGAGCGCATCGAGCGCTTCCCGCACGCAGGGCGCCGCGGTGGCCGCCGGGTGCTCGGCCAGCCACTGCTCGAGTTCGGTGATGCCATACAGCCCGGCGAGTTCGCCAAGTTCGCGCAGCAACGCGCTTTCGACCATCATCACCAGCGTGACGGCGCCCGTGCGCTGCGCGAAGAGGCTGCCGAGCCGTTCCGGGCGCAACAGGTGATCATGGCCTGCGTCATCCGGAGCGACCGGCATCACGACGGGCACCAGACCGTTCGCAAGAAACGCGGTCAACGCGGCGCCGTCGAATCGTGCGACTTCGCACGTATCCGTGCGGTCGGAATCGGCGCCCGCAACCAGCATGCCGCCGTCATGGCCGTCGATGCCGATCGCCTTCGCGCCATGGCTGCCGATCAGGCGCACCAGTTCATGATTGACGCTCGCCATCGCCGCGTGAACGGCGTGGACCGATTGCGTACCGGACGCGGCCGGCCCCCCCTGGACGACGATCGGACGAACGCCGGTGAGTGCGAGCAGCGCGACATCCTGCGCGAACGCCTGACGGGCGCGCGCATCGTTCGCGGCGCCGCCTTCGACGATGACGACGGTCTGCCCGTGCAGGGCCTGCATGAACGGCAGCGAGCGGGCCAGGCCGGCCACGCGACGCGACGTAAGAGTGGGACTTTCAGGGTCTGGGAACATGGGAATCCGAATGGATGAAGGGAGTGCCTGTCGCCGCACGGCGCGGCATCAATGCGTGCGTTGCATCAACTGGTGAATCTCGTTGGGCGTCAACGCGTCGCGCGATGCCTGCCGGAACGCGCGGTCGCTGAAACACCGGGCCGCGTCGGCGAGCAGTTCGAGATGCGCGCGATCGTCTTCTTTCGGCAGGATCAGCACGATGAATTCGTGCACAGGCTTGCGGTCCGGCGCGTTGAACGCGAACGGGTACAGCGCGCGCACGAACAGCGCGGCGGCCGCGCCGAGCCCGTCGACACGCGCATGCGGAATCGCGACGCCCTGGCCGAGGCCGGTCGAGCCGAGCTGTTCACGCTTGATCAGCTCGGTCCTGATGCGTTCCGCGGAAACGCCGCTGCTGCGCTCGACATATCGCGCGACAAGGTCGAACAACTGGATCGGGCTTTCGACCGGAACATCGAGCAGGATGTTGTCCGGCGGACAGGCGTCGGCCAGTCGGGTCGCGAGCGGTGCACCGCCGCGTCGGTAGGGAAGGTCGGGTTGGCCGCCGGCGGCGGCCTGCTGCGTTTGCATGCGGATCTCTCCGTGTCGGGATGACAGGGAAATCCTAGACAAAACCGCGTAAAGACGGTGTCAGATACGCGGGGGCCCGGTATTAAAATTGTGTATCGATTGCCGCTGGAACCGGACCCGATACGTACTTCTTCAGGTGCCTGACAACACGAACGGCAGCGTCGTCAGCAGAAAGACCGAAATGCCGATGACCGGCGCGCCGAACGCAATCGCCGCGAACGCCACCGCGGCGCTGGTCAGCACGAGCGTTCTCGACACCCGTCGGTGCCGGTCGTGTGCAGCCGCCCTGTCATCGCGGATTGCATCGGTCCGCGCACCGATCACGTGTTTCCAGAACGTCAGGCCAAGCATGATTGCTCCTCCTTGAAAGATGGCTGGAACGGGGCGCGCGATGCGCCCTGCATGCGTATCAGCAGCGCTGGAGCTTGAGCACGCGCGAGATCTGCCCGGGCGTGAAGCTGCTGTTGCGCACGTACGGTGCGCAGTCGAGCGGTGCGGTGAGCGATTCGCTGACGACGTACTGGCCGACGAAGCGGTACGCGTCCGTTGCCATTCTGATGAACACCGGAATCGCATCGCGTTGCGCGGCGAGCGTCCTGCCGGCTGCTCGCGCGGACGCGCTGCCGTCGCAGAGGATCACGTCGGGCGCGTGCGGATTGAGGTCCGTGCGCAGGCAGGCGGCCACGACCTTGCCGTTTTTCGTCGGCAGGAACGCCTGCTTGCTGCCGCCGCACGCGGTGTGGATGAATTCGCGGGTGTACTGCTTGTCGATCTCGAACATGACCGGGCTCCGGTATCGGAAACTTCCGTTGGTTAAATCAGGTATGCAAAGTAATGAGGCTGGATCGACATGCGGGATACGGGCATGCCAGTCGATCGTTGCCGGGGCGGCGGATCGATGGCGCGTCGTGACGGGAATTTCCGCGCACACACGCTTGCATCGCGCGATGCGCGGCTAGCGCATCGACGTCATGTTCAAGCGTGCACGGGAAGGACTACGGCGCGCACCGTCCGCCTGCTGGCAGGACGGTGGCTCGGGAAAAGAGAGACGCAGGCGTCCTGCCTGTCAGGCAGAAAAGCAACTCGGAGGGCGAGGACTTCGGATGCGCATGTGCGTACTCGGTGATGGATTGCGAACACATTCTAGTGAACGCATGCGCGGGCGCAAGTAAAAAGGTCGTAAAGGCTGCGCGGCCCGTGCGGGATGACGCCATGTACTACGTGCACTGCCGGAGGTGCTGGATTGTGCAGTCGGCATGGCGGGGAAGCGGTGGGGGCTCGAAGCCTGTGTGCCTGTGTGAGCGGAACCGCAGCCTATCAGCGTCCGGCGAGCATCCGTCCGCCAACACCCATCAGCAGCAGGCCGGCCGTCGTATCGAGCACGGCCTTGCGACGGACCAGCAGCCCGCGCACCGACGGGTGCGAGGCGAGCAGCGCCATCGTGCAATACCACGCGGCCGATATCGCCACCGACAGCGTGACGACTGCGAGATCAAGCCATGCCGGCGCATGGGCCGGCACCATCAGCGCGAAGATGCTCCCGTAGAACGCGACCGATTTCGGATTCGTCATGCTGACGACATAGCCCTTCTTCGCGGCGTGCCAGTCGGACGCGGCGGCCATAGCGGCAACGGGCAACGGCTTGCGCGCGGTCAGGATCATCTTCAGGCCGAGCCAGATCAGGTAGGCCGCGCCCGCCAGCCGCAGCGCCGTGTGTACCCATGCGACATGCGTGACGAGCAGGCTGAGCCCGGCGATCGCGATCGCCGCCCAGGTGCCGGACGCGGCGGCTAGGCCAAGGCCCGTCATCACACCGGCGCGGCGCGACTCGACCGCGGTCGACGTGACGATCACGAAGTTCGGGCCTGGGCTGGCGACGCTCAGCAAAAGGACGCCGGCAAGCGGAAGCAAGGTGGTGAGGGTGGTCGACATGGCGTGGCGGGCAGTGCGACGGGACGGGCTTTCATCTTACCCGAGCGCGCTGGCGGGCCGGCGCGTCGCGCTGTTTCGTCGATCCAATGCAAAAACGCGTGACGACTTTCGTCGCCACGCGTTGCATTACTGCGTATGGCATGCACACATGCCGGCGAACCGGCACACGCGCCGTACCGTCAGAAATCGAACCCAGGGCCACCCGCACCCGGGCCGCCAGGTGCCGCCGCCGGCGCCGCATCCTTCGGCGCTTCGAACACGGTCGCATCGGTCGTCAGCAACAGCCCCGCGACCGACGCCGCGTTCTGCAGCGCCGTGCGCGTGACCTTGGTCGGATCGAGCACGCCCGATTCGACGAGGTCGCCGTATTCGCCCGTCTGCGCGTTGTACCCGAAGTTGCCCGAGCCTTCGGCCACCTTCGCGACGACGACGCTCGCTTCCTCGCCCGCGTTCGTGACGATCTGGCGCAGCGGTTCCTCGAGCGCGCGCAGCACGATCTTGATGCCCGCGTTCTGGTCGGCGTTCACGCCCTGCAACTCACGGATCGCCTGCCGCACGCGGATCAGTGCGACGCCACCGCCCGGCACGATGCCTTCCTCGACGGCGGCACGCGTCGCGTGCAGCGCGTCGTCTACACGGTCCTTCTTTTCCTTCACTTCGATCTCGGTGGCGCCGCCGACCTTGATCACCGCGACACCGCCCGCAAGCTTCGCGACGCGTTCCTGCAGCTTTTCACGGTCGTAGTCGGAGGTTGCTTCCTCGATCTGCACGCGGATCTGCTTCACGCGCGCTTCGATGTTCTTCGCATCGCCCGCGCCGTCGATCACGGTCGTGTTTTCCTTGCCGACCTCGATGCGCTTCGCCTGGCCGAGTTCGGCGAGCGTCGCTTTTTCGAGCGTCAACCCCGTTTCCTCGGCGATCACCTGCCCGCCGGTGAGGATCGCGATGTCCTCGAGCAGTGCCTTGCGGCGGTCGCCGAAGCCCGGCGCCTTCACGGCCACCGTCTTCAGGATTCCGCGGATGTTGTTCACGACCAGCGTCGCGAGCGCTTCGCCTTCGACATCTTCTGCGATGATCAGCAGCGGACGGCCCGACTTCGCGACCTGTTCGAGCACCGGCAGCAGGTCGCGGATGTTCGAGATCTTCTTGTCGTGCAGCAGGATGTACGGGCTTTCGATCTCGGCGATCTGCTTGTCGGGATTGTTGATGAAGTACGGCGACAGGTAGCCGCGATCGAACTGCAGCCCCTCGACGACATCGAGTTCGTCCGCGAGCGACTTGCCGTCCTCGACGGTGATCACGCCCTCCTTGCCGACGCGGTCGATCGCTTCCGCAATGCGCTGGCCGATCGATTCCTCGCCGTTCGCGGAGATCGTCGCGACCTGCGCGATTTCCTTGCTCGTGGTGGTCGGCCGGCTGATCTTCTTCAGCTCGTCGACGGCCGCCGCGACGGCCTTGTCGATGCCGCGCTTCAGGTCGAGCGGATTGAGCCCGGCCGCGACGTATTTCTGGCCTTCACGGACGATCGCCTGCGCGAGCACAGTAGCTGTCGTGGTGCCGTCGCCGGCTGCGTCGCTGGTGCGCGACGCGACTTCCTTCACGAGCTGCGCGCCGATGTTCTGCAGCTTGTCCGCGAGTTCGATTTCCTTCGCGACCGACACGCCGTCCTTCGTGACGACCGGTGCGCCGAAGCTGCGTTCAAGCACGACGTTGCGGCCCTTCGGCCCGAGCGTGACCTTCACCGCGTTCGCGAGAATGTTCACGCCTTCCGTCAGCTTGGCCCGTGCGACGTCGCTGAAAATGATTTCCTTCGCTGCCATGATTGCGCTCCGTTATTGATTGACGACCGCGACGATGTCTTCTTCGCGCAGTACGAGAAACTCGTTGCCGTCCACCTTGACGGCCTGGCCAGCGTACTTGCCGAACAGCACGCGCTCGCCGACCTGAAGGTCGGGCACGATGCGCTGGCCGTCCGCATCCTTGCGGCCGGGGCCGACGGCGATCACTTCACCCTGGTCGGGCTTTTCCGCGGCGCTGTCGGGGATCACGATCCCCGATGCGGTGGTGGTTTCCTGGTCGAGTCGCTTCACGATCACGCGGTCGTGCAAGGGGCGTAGGCTCATTTGTTCGTCCTGTGCTGTTCTGTCGAGATTGGCTGGCACTCTTTAGCAGAGAGTGCTGACGAGTATAAAAATGAGCGGCGGCGCGATCCAATAACGGATTCGGAAATGCATTCGCGCCGGCGTGCAAAGCGCGTGGCACCCGCTACCGCGACACGGCCTGCTGCGCGGCGGGCGTGCAGACCGGGCGGATCGTCTCGCCGGCGAGCACGCGCTTCACGAACGGAATCGAATCGGCGAGCGACGCGTTCACGGTGCCGTTGTGTTCGCGGCCCGCATACAGGTGCGCCTCGACCGTCGTGCCCGCCGCGCACGCATCCTTCGCGAGCGCGAGTTCGAGCGGCGCGAGCCCGTCGTCCGCGCCCGCGCCGATGAAGACAGGCGAGGCGATCTTCAGCGTCGGGTACTTCAGGTATTCGTCCCACCATGCCTTCAGCCGTGCGTCGCCGCCGGGCTTCACGGTGTTCGCGTGCGTGAGGTGCGCGAGTGCCGCGTCGTCCTCGAGCGACGCGAGGCAACTGATGCGCGCCTGGTCGAGGATCGGCAACGCCCGCTCGGTCAGCACCTCGTCCGCGCGTAGCGACGGGTCGATCTGCTGCGCGGAGAGCACCGAGTAGAACTGATACGCGAGAGTCGGATCGACTCGATCGGGATCGCGCCGGTAGGCACTCTCGAACTTCGGCAGCGACGCGAGCGTGGCGGGCGATGCGTTGTAGATCGTGCCGGTGGCAACGGTCGCGCGGATCGTGAGTTCGGGCGCATAGGCGCTCGCGTAGCCGGCCGCCGCGAACACGGCCGAGCCGCCTTGCGACTGGCCGACGAGCACGACCTCGTTCGCGAGGCCCGGCACGCCGCCGAGCACCGCGCGCACGCTGTCGAGCAGCGTGTAGCTGTTCGAGCGGTTGTTGAGCTGCGGATTCGGGCCGGGCGTGCCGAGCCCCTGATAGTCGGTCGCGACGACCGCGAACCCTTGCTGAAGCCATGCGTTCAGATAGCGCACGTCGCGGTACGAGCGGCCGAACCACGACGGCGCGCAGATGTCGGCCATCCCGAACGTGCCGTGCGCCCACGCGACGATCGGCCAGCCGCCCGCCGGCGGCGTGCCGCGCGGCACGAACAGCGCACCCGACACGGCGATCGGCGTGCGGCCGCCGACGCCGTCGGTCGATGCATAGAGGATGCGCAGCTGGCGTCCGGCGCTCGCGAGCCCGAGCGTGGCCGGAAGCGGCTCGGCGCGTAGCAGCACGCCGGGCGTCGCCGGAATGTCGCGGTCCCACGTGTAGAACGCGGACACGCGGCCGTCGCCCTGCAACGGATCCGGCGCAGGAACGCGGCCGGGTGAAGCCGCGTGCGAAAGGAGAGACGATACGGCGAGCGCCGAAGCCAGCAGCGTGCGCGCGGTGTAGCCGCGCAGGGGGAGGAGCGTCATGGTCGGATGGGTGTCGGTGAAGTCGGATCGGACGCGCCGGACATTGCGCGGCGCGGGCCGACCACGACGCAAGTTTCGAACCAGTGTGCGCGGCGCGAGGCATGACGGGCGATCGCGTCGCACGGCGTGTCCCGCACGCATGCGCCGGCTGCGTGTTCCGCAGCAAACGGAGCCGGCGGGCTGTTGCTCCCGCAACAGAGGCATACGCATGGATCGCACGGAGCGCATCGAGCGCGGCGCACACACACCGTGGTGCGGGCATCCGGACCGAAAGTGCGCGGCTGGCACGATTGCTGCTGATCCGGAGGCCGTGCGTCGTAGCGTTATGGCGCTGCAATGCGAACCCGTCCTTCCACCCGATCAAGGAAACCGTCCTCATGTCCGTCACCTCAACCATCGACAGCGGCGAACTCGTGGCATTCGTCGAGCGCGCCACACGCGAATTCACGCAGGCCGAGCGCGTGCTGAAGGACACGCGCACGCTGTCCGCGACCAACACGTTCCAGGCGTTCCAGCGCGTGCCGGGCACGGAACTCGTCGTCGCGCTGTCGGCGCCGAGCCCGTGGGCCGCGTCGCAGGAGATCCAGCCCGTCGTCGTGACGTTCGACGGCGACGTGCTGCATGGCGACGCGCGCGCGGGCGGCAACGGGCCACGCTATGCGGACGTGTTCCGCGAGGTGCCGGAAGTCGGCGTCGTGATCCACGTGCACGGCCCGTACCTCGGGGCCTGGGCGAGCGCGCATCGCCCGCTGCCGATCCGCTATGCGCCGGCCGCGCGCTACACGCGCGCCCGCGAGATTCCGGTGTATGTCGATCGTCGTCCCGGCGAGCCGCGCTTCATCGTCGACACGATCCGGCGCGACCCCGAGGTGCCGGCGATCATCGAGGCGAACGGTGGCGCGACCTTCTGGGGAAAATCGATCCTCGACGTATCGAAGTACATCCTGATCCTCGAGGAAGCCGCGTATTTCCAGGCGCTCGCGGAACCGCTCGGCGGCTCGCTCGAGTTCGGGCCGGGCGCGCTCGAACAGCAATGGAAGATGACCGGTCTCGCATGAGATCGCGTAGTGGCCGGCGCAATCCGGCCGCTGTCATACCGATAGCTCGATGAATTGGTTCGTGGCCGGCGTGCGCCTTGCTATCGTCGAACCTTCCCCGTTCAACACGCCGGTCGTGCCATGGCCATCTTCAGCTTGCCGGACCCGACTTCGCATGCGATCACGATCCGTGCGAAGGCGCTGACGTTCGACGATCCCAAATCGCGGGTGCTGCTCGAGCGCATCCAGCTCGTCGCGCCAAGCGACGCGACCGTGCTCGTCACCGGCGAGAGCGGCACCGGCAAGGAGCTGATCGCACGCCTCGTGCATTCGCTGAGCGAGCGCCATGACGGCCCGTTCGTCGCGGTCAACTGCGGTGCGTTCTCCGAGACGCTGATCGAAAGCGAGCTGTTCGGCCACGAGCGCGGCGCGTTTACCGGCGCAATCAACAGCCAGCCCGGCTGGTTCGAATCCGCGAATCGCGGCACGCTGTTTCTCGACGAGGTGGGCGACCTGCCGCTGTCCGCGCAGGTGAAGCTGCTGCGCGTGCTGCAGGAGCGCGAAGTGACACCGGTCGGCTCGCGCAAGACCGTGAAGATCGATGTGCGGCTCGTCGCGGCGACCAACGTGAATCTCGAAGCCGCGGTGCGCGCGGGCAATTTCCGCGAGGATCTCTACTACCGGCTCAACGTCGTGAAACTGAGCCTGTTGCCGCTGCGCGAGCGGCCGGGCGACATCGCGCCGCTGATCGAACACTTCATCGATACCTATGCAAAGCGGCTGCGCGTAGCCGCGCCGACGCTGACGGACGCCGCGCGCGCCCGGCTGCATGCGCATGCGTGGCCCGGCAACATCCGCGAACTCGAGAACGTGATCCACCACGCGGTGCTGATCTGCGCGGGCGGCGCGATCGACGTGAGCGACCTGCAGTTCTCCGCGCTGTCGCTTGCGCCCGATGCGGGCGACCCGCGCGCAGCGGCCGCGGCACCGCCGCGTCGTGCGCGCGATGTGGCGGAGGCAACCGATGCGCTGCGCCACGCGGTGATCGAATTGCTGGATCTCGGCACGCCGGCGCTGTGGCAACACATCGAGGACACCGTCTACCGCAGCGTGTTCGACTACAGCGAGCACAACCAGCTGCGCATGTCGCGCCTGCTCGACCAGTCGCGCAACATCGTGCGCGCGCGGCTCGCACAGCTCGGCATCCTGAAGCCGCGCGACGCGAGCGACGCCGACGCGCGGCTGCGCCGTCAGGCGTGATCGCGCCAGCGCAGCGCGCGCTGCGCGATCCGCTCGCATAGCGCACTCATGCCGACGGCGAGTGCCGTCACGCCCAGCACGCAGACCAGCAACACGTCGGCGCGCGTACCGGCCTGCGCGTTCTGCATCAGGCTGCCGACACCCGCGCCCGCGTTGAACAGCAGCTCGCTGCTGGTCGCGGTGATCCACGCGAACGGCACGGCCTGCAGCACGCCCGCGAACAGGTCGGGCAGCGCGCCCGGAATCAGCACGTCGCGCCACAGGCCGACGCGCGTCAGGCGATACGACTGCGCGAGTTCGACATAGCGCGGATCGACGCGGCGCAGCCCGTCGAAGCTCGCGGTGGTCATCGGGTAAAACGCGGCGAGCGCGATGATGAACACTTTCGCGAATTCGCCGGTGCCGGCCCACAGGCTCAGCAGCGGAATCAGTCCGAGCAGCGGCACGTAGCGCAGCGCCTGGAACGCGGGCTCGCCGAGCTTGCGCGCGAGCGTCGAGCGCGCCATTGCCGCACCGAACACGAGCCCGAACGCGACGCCGGCCGCCAGGCCGACTGTCGTGCGGCGCAGGCTCGCGCCGAGATCGGTCGCGAGTTCGCCGCTGCGTGCGAGTTCGACGAGCGCGGCGCCAACCTGCTGAAACGGTACGAACGCGTATTGATGGGCCGCATCGCCGGACGATGCGTATTGCCATGCGGCGACCAGCAGGGCAGGTACGACGAGGCCGCGCGCACGACGGCGCAGCGCGGCGAACGAGAAGAGGGGCGTAGCGAAGGTCATTCAGAAGCCTGTCCGTTCAGCGCGCGGGCGTTTGCCAGCGCAATGCGTAGCGTTGCACGAGCGCGATCGACCGGTCGATCGTGAAGCCGATCAGCCCGATCACCGCGACGTCGATGAGCACGACGTCGAGGCGCAGCATCTGCCGCGCCAGTTCCATCATCTGGCCGATCCCGCTGTCGGCGCTGAGCAGCTCGACCGCGACGAGCGCGAGCCATGCGCGCGCGAGCGCGATCCGCACGCCAGTCAGCAGCGGCGGCAACGCGGCCGGCAGCAGCACGTCGCGCAGCAGCGCGAAGCGGCCGAGCCCGTAGTGCCGCGCCATCTCGACGAGATCGCGCGGCGCGTCGTGCACGCCCGTGTACGCGGCCAGCGCGACCGGGAAGAACACGGCCTTGCCGACGACCACGAGCTTCAGCGGCTCGTCGACGCCGATCAGCAGGATCAGCAGCGGAATCAGCGTGAGCGTCGGCACCTGCCGCAGCAGGTCGAACGTCGGCCGCAGGTAGTCGGCGAACAGCCGGCTGCGCGCGAGCAGGATGCCGAACGCGGCGCCGCCCGTCGCGCCGATCGCGAAGCCGAGCACGAGGCGGTGCAGCGTAATCAGCAGGTTGTCACGGAGTTCGCCGGTGTCGAGCAGCGTGCGCAGCGTCGCCGCGAGCCGCTCGGGCGGCACGACGAGTTGCGGCGGAAACCAGCGCTGCGCGCTCGCGAGCCACCACAGCGCGACGAATGCGACAGGCGTCGCCCACCACAGCGCGAGCCCGCCGATCCGTGCGATGCCGGGCAGGCGGAGCGTGCGCGCGCCGTTCGACGCGAGGGCGTGCGTCGGCATCAGCGGCTCGCGACGCGCGCCGCATCGGCGCGCCAGTAGCCGTCGAGGCCGAGCTGCTTGAGCGCGGTCGACACGAACGTCGGCGCGAGCAGCGCGTTCACGTCGACCGGCGTGGACGTCAGGCCGGCCTGGCGGCTGTATGCGACGACGTCGCGGTAGTGGCCGGTCAGCGCGGGCGTGAAGAGCGGCGTCCATTGCTCCTTCCACGGCGTCGCCTCGTCCGCGTATTCGCGGCGCACGACGCTTTCCGGCTGGCCGGACGCGCTCAGGATCTTCACGTACGCGTCGCGGTTCTGCGGCTGCGAGATCCAGTGCGCGGCACGCACGTAGGCCGTCGCGACGAGCTGCGTGATGTCGGGGTAGCGCCGCACGAAATCGTCGGATGCCCACAGTTCCGCGCGCATCTTCCAGTCGTCGGGCGCGGTCTTGGTCGACCAGATGATCTTGCCGACGTTCTTGTCGACGAGCGAATACGCGTCGGACAGCGTGAAGAAGCCGTCGACGCGGCCGGCCGCGACGGCCGCCGCACCGGCCTGCGGGTCGAGGTTGTAGATCTTGAAGTCCGACAGCTTCAGCCCGTTCTCGGCGAGCAGCTTGCTGAACGTGACTTCCCACGGCCGGCCGCGATTGAGCGCGATGCGCTTGCCTTTCAGATCGACGATCGACTTCGCGGTCGAGCCGGCCGGCACGACGAGATACGTGTTGCTGCCGACGCCGCCGGGCACGATCAGGCGCGTACGGGTGCCCGACGCGTTGACGACGACCGACGGCAGGTCGCCGTAGCCCGCGAAATCGATACTGCCGTTCGTGAACGCCTCGTTCACGAGCGTGCCGACCGCCGCGGTCGACACCGGCACCCATTGCAGCTTCACATGCCGCGCCGCGAGCGCCTTCTCGAGCGACTTGTCTGCGTCGATCAGCGCAGAGGCACCCGCGTATTGCGTCTTGCCGGCGCTCGAATAGGCGACGACGGCGATCCGCACGACCTTGGGCGCATCGTCCGCATGCGCGGCCGGTGCGGCGAGCGATGCCACGGCGAGCGGCAGCGCGGCAAGCAGCGCACGCAGCGGGCGGCGCAGCGACGCGAGGGAGAGCGTGTGTTTCATGATGGTCCGGAACAGTGGGCGGAAAAAGGGGCTCACGCGCGTTTCTGCAGCGACGGCCGCAGCACGTCGGCGAGCGGGCGCGGGTCGATCCAGTCGGCGACGTCGAAGTCGGCTTCCAGAAAACCCTGGTTGTGCAGGAACGTCTTGAAGTCGTCGAGCGCGGCGACCGATTCGTCGTCGAGGTTGACGCCGAGGTGCCGGTGCAGCTGGTTGCCGTATGCGGCGCGGACCCAGTCGATCGACGACGCGG
The DNA here is from genome assembly GCF_017104825.1 of Burkholderia sp. Ac-20345. NCBI lineage: Bacteria > Pseudomonadati > Pseudomonadota > Betaproteobacteria > Burkholderiales > Burkholderiaceae > Burkholderia > Burkholderia sp. Ac-20345. The sequence continues at coordinate 14,061 of NZ_JAAGPO010000203.1, forward strand.
TTTCGCCGGCCACGTAATGCGCGGTTTCGTCGGGATGCGTGCCGGCCCATTCGCCGGCCGCGACCACGAGCTTCAGGAAGCCGGCGACGATGTCCGGATGATTCGCCAGCACGTCCGCGTTGACGGTCAGCGGGCGCGGCGTGCCGTTGTTGTTGCGGATCGCGCGCTCCGGATGAAAGCCGATGTCGATCACGACGTGCGCGCCGATCAGCTGCGCGATCTCGAGGCCGGTCGAGCCCTTCACGTAGATCGCGTCGACTTCGCCGCGCAGCAGCGCGCCCGCCTCGGCCGCGTACAGCGCGCGGCTCGAAAAACCGTGCGGCGATGCGAACAGGTCTGCCGCGCGCGCCGGGCCGACGGCCTGCAGCGTGCGCGCGCGCACGTCGACGAGTTCGACGTCGCGCGTGGTCAGCCCGTCGAGGCTCAGCGCGTTGCCGAAGCCGCGCAGCGCCGACGCGCGAAAGATGTCGATGCGGTCGTCGGGGCGGCTCGGGATCGCGATGCGCCGCCCGCGCAATGCCTTCACGGAGCGGATGCCCGACTCGGGCCGGGCGAGGATCAACTGCGATTCGTCGACCCACGACAGCCCGATCACGCGCGTGTTCGCGCCGTTCGAGCGCGCCCACATCGCGGGAATGCTGCCGCCCTGGCGGAACGACTGCGCGAGGGTGTGATCGCTGATCGACGACACGTCGTGCCGCGTGGCGCCGCGCGGCGAGCGGATCGCGACGCCGTCGGCCGACGTTTCGCCGTTGAGCCAGCCGAGATGCACGGCGATGCCGAGCGGCGTCGGCACGGGCGATCGGGCGTACCAGAACGTCTGCTGCTTGTCCGATGACGAATCGGGCCTGTCTGTCATGGGTGAGATTTCCTCTCTGCGTAAGCATGGTCGAAGCGCGGTCGCGCACGGTGTCGGTGTCGCACGCGCGGGCCGGTCAACGTTGCAAGTTCCGGGCCAGTGAATGGAAACGGCGCGGCTGCACGCGGCGCGGGCGTCGCGCGGGAGGTGCGATGCGCGTGCCGATGCATGGCCTGTTGCGCCAGCAACAGTCGCGTCGGCCGCTGTTGCGCGCGCAGCAGCGGTGTGGTCGGCGCAGCAGCGCGATACGGGCGTGTCGCGACGGCATCGGCAACCGCGAGCGGGTGCGATCCGATTGCCGCTGACGCCCGGTGTGCAAGGCGCCGGGCAGGTTCGCCGGCGGCCGCGCATGCGCTGTGGCAAGCGCGTTGGCACACCGCGTGCTTTACAGCGCAGCACACGCGCGGCACGCCGATGCCGCACGCAATCCGAATGGCCCGACCAGGAGAACCCCGATGGCTGTTGAATTTCTGTGGCGCCTGCCGATGCATGGCGACGGCCGGCGCGCACACGACCTGCATACGCGCGGCGAATGGAATCGCCAGCGCGCATCGCGCGTCGCGCCGAAGGTCGACGACGACGATTTCGGCTACATCGACTATCTGTCGCAGGTCGCGCGCGCGGCCGATATCGCCGGCTTCCATGGCGCGCTGATTCCGATCTTCCGCTTCACCGAGGAGCCGTGGGTCGTGGCCGCCGCGCTGGCGCGCGAGACGCGCCGGCTGCGGCTGCTGATCGCGCTGCAGCCGCATTTCGTGCACCCCGTCTACGCGGCGCAGATGGCGGCGAGCCTGCAGCGGATCAGCCGCGGCCGCGTCGAGTGGAACGTCGTCACGGGCGGTGGCGGCCCCGACCAGCGTGCGTACGGCGACTTCATCGATCACGACAGCCGCTATGCGCGTACCGACGAATTCCTCGATGTCGTGAAGGGCGTCGCGGCCGGCGAGCCGTTCACGTTCGACGGCCGCTTCTACCGCGTCGAAGCCGGCGGCCTGCTGCCGCCGCTGAACGGCCAGAAGCCGCCGCGCATCTACCTGGCCGGCGCGAGCGACGCCGCGCTCGCGGTCGCCGCGAAGCATGGCGACGTTCACCTGAGCTGGGGCGAGCCGCACGCGAAACAGAAGGAGGTGATCGATGCGGCGCGCCGCGCGCTCGATCGCCAGAACGCCGAGCGCGACCTGCGCTTCGGCATGCGCATCGACATCCTGGCGCGCGAGACCGAGGAGCAGGCGTGGGCCGAGTTGCGGCAGATGTTCGCGACGGTGGGCGACGCGACGCGCAACGGCTTCGGCGGGCGCGGCGAGTCGTCGGAATCGGTCGGCGCGAAACGCCAGTTCGCGCTGCACCAGGGCCACACGCAGCACTTCGACGACCTGATCGTCGGCCCGAACCTGTGGGCCGGGATGTCGCAGATTCGCGGCGGCCCCGGCTGCGTGATCGTCGGCAGCCACGAGCAGGTGGCCGAGCGGCTCGCGGAATACGTCGACATCGGCGTCTCGACGTTCATTCTCGCGAGCAACCCGCATCTCGAAGAGGCGTACCGCGTGGGCGAGGAGGTGCTGCCGCTCGTCGACGGCGCGCTGAACGCGCGCGGCACGCACGCGGCGCTGCGCGTGGCCGGCGCATGAGCGCGACGGCATTGCCGCGCCATCCAACGACATCGACAAGGATATTCACCATGACGACACTCGCTGCGCAGGCCACGGCCTGCGACGCACTCTGGTACACGCGCTGCCCGGTGCCGACCGCGCTCGGCATCGCCGTGCATCGCGGCTGGTTCGACGAGGAGTTCGGGCCGGAAGGTATCACGCTGAATTCGCTGCAGGAGACGGCCGACGCCGGCAAGCGCGAATCGCACTTCGATCACAGCCTGCCGCACTCGTTCCGGCAGGGCGGCAACATTCCCGCGCTGTGGGCGCGGGCACGCGGCGCCGACACACGCGTGATCGGCCTGTCGTGGACCAACGAATTCCAGGCGATCGTCACGCTGCCCGATCGCGGCATCCGCTCGGTGCGCGATCTGCGCGGCCGGCGGCTCGGGTTGCCGCGCCACCCGATCAGCATCGACTTCTGGCGCGCAGCCGCGCTGAAGGGCTTCCTGAGCGCGCTCGAACTGGAAGGGCTCGGGCACGGTGACGCCGAATGGGTCGACCTGCCCGACGAACGCGAACGTCGCACCGGGCCCGCCTCGTTCACACGCGGCCCGCACGAGTACGGGCTCGAGATTGCGGCGCTCGTGCGCGGCGAGGTCGACGCGGTGTTCGTGAAAGGCGTCGAGGGGCTCGAAACCGTGCATCTGATCGACGCGCAGGTCGTCATCGATCTCGGCGCGCACCCCGATCCGCTCGTGCGGATCGGCAACGGCACGCCGCGCACGCTGACCGTCGACCGCGCACTGATCGACGCGCGCCCCGATCTCGTGAGCCGCTTCCTGTCGGTGGTGGTGGGCGCGGGCGACTGGGCCGCGCGCCATCCGGCGGAGACGGTCGCCTATATCGGCCGCGAGACGCGCGCATCCGAAGAGTGGGTGCGCTATGCGTACGGTTCGGACGTGCACCGCCATCTGGAGACGGGGCTCGCGCAGACGTCGATCGACGGGCTGGTCGCGTTCAAGGACTTCCTCGTCGAGTGGGGCTTTCTCGAACAGGATTTCGATGCGCGCGCCTGGATCGACCCGGCGCCGTTCACGCGCATCGACCGGCAACGCCATGCATGGGTCGCGTAGCGCGCCGCGGC
>NZ_JAAGPO010000204.1:0-269 GCF_017104825.1 Burkholderia sp. Ac-20345
GTACGGTGTAGTGTCGTGATGCGTAAATAGGGATGAAGCAGATAAGCAGTACTATGAGATGGAAAGCAGTGTCAGTCTAGGATTCATAGCGGGAGATGGTGATTAAAGAAGTCGTAGATGAGAGGAGAGCCAACCACATGGGAATCGAGAGTGGTAACAAGTCGTAGGTCATCTAAGAACTGTTGTGCGATCAACTTGAGTCAATAAACTATATTTTTTTTTTTTTTTTTTTTAATGCTACGGCGACAACCAAGATCTACACGATAGAT
>NZ_JAAGPO010000205.1:0-17520 GCF_017104825.1 Burkholderia sp. Ac-20345
TGGCGCCGCCCGGCGCCCCGGCTTGCGCCGGGGCAGCGGCAAACGTGCGCCAGATCGCGACCGACAACACCGCCGACAGCGCCGCGAAACCGAACCAGCCCGACGCCGCACGCTGGCCGGCCAGCGCGCTGCCGATCAGCCCCGTCACCACGATGCCGACGCCGGGCCCCGCGTAGATCACCCCGCTCCACTCCGGTGCGTACAGTTCAGCCAGGCGCCGCAGCCCCCATTGCGACATGAACACGAACGTCCACGCGCTGACGACGCCCGCGACGAAGCGCACCGCGAGCCATACGGGCAGCAGGTGGCCGACGCCCATCGCGGCGGTCAGCAACACGGTCGCCACGAGCCCGAAGCGCACCATTCGCGCGGGCGCGACCCGCAGCGCCGCGCAACTGACCGCGCCGACGAAATAGCCCGCGTAGTTCGCCGATGCGAGCCAGCCGCCGGCCTTCAGACCGATCGAGCCGTCGGCGAGCATCAGCGGCAATAAGGGCGTGAACGCAAAGCGACCAACGCCGAGCACGACCGCGAGGCCGACCATGCAGGCCAGCGCGGCCGTGCGGGCGCGGCGGTCGGCATCGTCGACGGAAGGCGCGCCGGCGGCGGCGGTCGGGGCATTCGAGCGGGACATGGCGGCATGGGCCGGCGTTCAACGCGCCGGCCGGATCGGAAATCGGAATGCTTCCATCGTAGCTTGACCAAACGTTCTCGAAAAATGAATAATTAAGAATCCATTCATCGCTAGGAGAGAATCATGGATCTGGCGGCGCTGGCGATTTTCCGGGCCGTGGTGCGCGAGAACGGCGTGACGCGCGCGGCGGCCAAGCTCAATCGCGTGCAGTCGAACGTCACGACGCGCATCAAGCAGCTCGAGGAAGAACTCGGCGCGGCGCTGTTCGTGCGCGACGGCCGCCGGCTCGTGCTGACGCCGGCCGGGCACACGCTGCTGCCGTATGCGGAGCGCCTGCTCGCGCTCGCCGACGAGGCGCGCGACGCGGTGCGCGAGGACACGCCGCGCGGGCGGCTGCGGCTCGGCACGATGGAGAGCACGGCCGCGAGCCGCCTGCCGACCGTGCTCGCGCGTTATCACCATGCGTGGCCCGACGTGTCGCTCGAACTGCTGACCGGCACGACGGGCTGGCTGATCGACCGCGTGCGCGACTTCGAAATCGACGCCGCGCTGTTCGCGCGCCCGCCCGCACCGGACACGCTGCCCGACACGTTCGAGACGGTGCCGATCTTCCGCGAGGATCTGGTGTTGCTGACACCACGCGGCCATCCGCCGGTGCGCACGCCGCGCGACGTGATCCTGCCGACGCTGATCGCGTTCGAACGCGGCTGCACGTATCGCAAGTACGTCGAACAGTGGTACGCGACGCACGGCGTCAAGCCGGCGCGCGTGCTCGAACTCGGGTCATATCACGCGATCGTCGCGTGCGTCGCGGCAGGTGCCGGCATCGCGGTCGCGCCGCGTTCGGTGCTCGACCTGCAGCCCGAGACCGGCAACATCACCGCGCACGTGATCCCCGAACTGGAAGGCATCGATACGCTGCTAGCGTGGCGGCACGGTTATGCGTCGGCGGCACTGGCCGCGTTGCGCGATGCGCTCACCGAAGCCGCGCGGCAGCCGGACGGTACGGCGAAGCCGCCGGTCACCGTGCCGGCCTGAATCGTCGGGCGGCCGGCGCGCATTGTTCCGGCGTACCAACAAAAAGACCCGATCGGCATGCGCCGGTCGGGTCTTTTTCATTTCACGCGATGCCGCAACGAAACGGCATCGCATCGGTCATGACGATCAGAGCCGCTCTTCGACCCAGCCCTTCACGCCGGCCAGCGCGCCCGGCAGGTTCGCCGGCTCGGTGCCGCCTGCTTGCGCCATGTCCGGACGGCCGCCGCCCTTGCCGCCGACCTGCTGCGCGACGAAGTTCACGAGCTCGCCGGCCTTGACCTTCTTGCTTGCGTCAGGCGTGACACCCGCGATCAGGCTGACCTTGCCGCCTTCGACGGCTGCCAGCACGATTGCCGCGCTCTTCAGCTTGTCCTTCAGCTTGTCGACCGTTTCGCGCAACGTCTTCGCATCGGCACCGTCGAGCGTCGCGGCCAGCACGAACACGCCGCCGATTTCGACGGCCTGCTGCGCGAGCTCGTCGCCCTGGCTCGATGCGAGCTTCGACTTCAGCGCGCCCAGTTCCTTCTCGAGCGACTTCACCTGGTCCTGCACCTGCGCGATACGCTGCGTGAGTTCCGACGGCTGCGCCTTCAGCGCGGCCGCGGCTTCGTTCACGCGAGCGTCGAGTTCCTGCACGTAGCGCACCGCGTTGTCGCCGGTGATCGCCTCGACGCGGCGGATGCCGGCCGCGACACCGCCTTCGACGACGATCTTGAAGAAGCCGATGTCGCCGCTGCGGCTCACGTGCGTGCCGCCGCACAGTTCGCGCGAGAAGCCGAGGTCGAGCACGCGCACTTCATCGCCGTACTTCTCGCCGAACAGCGCCATCGCGCCGCCCTTCACCGCTTCGTCGTACGGCATCACGCGCACGATGCCCGGCGCGTTCGCGAGGATTTCGTTGTTGACGATCTGCTCGACGCGACGGATTTCGTCGTCGGTCATCGGCGCGTTGTGCGCGAAGTCGAAGCGGGTCTTTTCCGCGTCGACCAGCGAACCCTTCTGCTGCACGTGCGCGCCGAGCACTTCGCGCAGCGCCTTGTGCATCAGGTGGGTGGCCGAGTGGTTGCGCTGCGTGCGTGCGCGGCGATGCGCGTCGATTTCCGCGCGCATCACGTCGCCAACCTTCAGCGTGCCCTGCTCCAGCGTGCCGTGGTGGCCGATCACGTCGGCCTGCACCTTCAGCGTATCGGCCACCGCGAAGCGCGTCGCTGCGTTCGCGAGCACGCCCTGGTCGCCGACCTGGCCGCCCGACTCCGCGTAGAACGGCGTGTGATCGAGCACGACGACCGCGTCCTGGCCCGTCTTCACTTCGTTGACCGACGAACCGTCGACGTACAGCGCGACGATCTTCGCGTCGTCGAACGCGATTTCCTCATAGCCGTGGAACGTGGTCTTCGCGCCCGTGTATTCGAGGCCCTGCGCGGCCTTGAACTTGCCGGCCGCACGCGCCTGCTCGCGCTGGCGCGCCATCGCGTCGTCGAACGCCGGCTCGTCGACCGTCATCCCGCGCTCGCGGCACACGTCGGCCGTGAGGTCGAGCGGGAAGCCGTAGGTGTCGTGCAGCTTGAATGCGAGCTCGCCGTCGAGCACCTTGCCGCCCTTCGCTTCGACGTCGGCCAGCGCGGCTTCGAGGATCGACATGCCGTGCTCGATCGTCTCGAAGAAGCGCTCTTCTTCCTGGCGCAGCACGTCGGTCACGCGCTGTTCGGCTTCCTTCAGCTCCGGATACGCGACACCCATCTCGGCGACGAGGTCGGCCACCAGCTTGTGGAAGAACGAGCCCTTGCGGCCGAGCTTGTAGCCGTGGCGGATCGCGCGGCGCACGATCCGGCGCAACACGTAGCCGCGGCCTTCGTTGCCGGGAATCACGCCGTCGACGATCAGGAACGAGCACGCGCGGATGTGATCGGCGATCACCTTCAGCGAGTTGTTCGTGAGGTCGCTGATTTCGGTCACGCGCGCGGCGGCCTTGATCAGGTTCTGGAACAGGTCGATCTCGTAGTTGCTGTGCACGTGCTGCAGCACCGCGGCGAGACGCTCGAGGCCCATGCCGGTGTCGACCGACTGCTTCGGCAGGCGCGTCATGTTGCCCTGCGCGTCGCGGTTGAACTGCATGAACACGAGGTTCCAGATCTCGATGTAGCGGTCGCCGTCTTCCTCAGGCGACCCCGGCGGGCCGCCCCACACGTCCGGGCCGTGGTCGTAGAAGATTTCGGTACACGGGCCGCACGGGCCGGTGTCGCCCATCGTCCAGAAGTTGTCCGACGCGTAGCGCGCGCCCTTGTTGTCGCCGATCCGGATGATGCGCTCGGTCGGCACGCCGACTTCCTTCGCCCAGATGTCGTACGCCTCGTCGTCTTCCTGATAGACCGTGACCCACAGCTTGTCCTTCGGCAGCTGGTAGACCGTGGTCAGCAGCTCCCACGCGAACTTGATCGCGTCGTGCTTGAAGTAGTCGCCGAACGAGAAGTTGCCGAGCATCTCGAAGAACGTGTGGTGGCGCGCCGTGTAGCCGACGTTCTCGAGGTCGTTGTGCTTGCCGCCCGCGCGCACGCTGCGCTGCGCCGTCGTGGCGCGCGAGTACGGACGCGGATCCGTGCCGAGGAACACGTCCTTGAACTGGACCATGCCCGAGTTCGTGAACATCAGCGTGGGGTCGTTTCCGGGCACGAGGCTCGACGAGCGGACGATCGTGTGGCCCTTCGATTCGAAGAATTTGAGGAATTTCTCGCGGATTTCGGCAGCTTTCATGGCGTGCGGGGAATGTCTGGCTGAGACGGCTTCAAACGCCGGCCGTCCTCGCGGACGCACGGCGGCAGTTATCGTAAACGCTCGATTATACGATACAGACTGACGCCCCAGCCGGCGCGGCCGCGCGGGCGGCCCGCCTCCGCGGACGAGTGCGCCGGGCCACTGCCGCGGCCGATTCGCCTTAAGATGCTCGGCATGCCAACCGGCCTTGCCCGACAAGGCCAGCCACGAAAGGAGACGATTCGACGATGGGTGCCCTGAGCCATATCCGTGTTCTGGACCTCACCCGCGTGCTCGCGGGCCCGTGGTGCGCGCAGACGCTTGCCGATTTCGGCGCGGACGTGATCAAGGTCGAGCGCCCTGGCGCCGGCGACGACACGCGCCACTGGGGGCCGCCGTACCTGAAGGACGCGGACGGCGCGGATACCGCCGAGGCCGCGTACTACCTCGCGGCGAACCGCAACAAGCGCTCGGTGACGATCGACATCGCGACGCCCGAGGGCCAGCAGATCGTGCGCGAGCTCGCCGCGCAGAGCGACGTCGTGCTCGAGAACTACAAGGTCGGCCAGTTGAAGAAATACGGGCTCGATTACGAATCGCTGCGTGCGGTGAAGCCCGGCCTCGTCTACTGCTCGGTCACCGGCTTCGGCCAGACGGGCCCGTACGCGCACCGCGCGGGCTACGACTTCATCATCCAGGGGATCGGCGGCTTCATGAGCATCACCGGCGAGCGCGACGGCGAGCCGGGCGGCGGCCCGCAGAAGGCCGGTGTCGCGATCGCCGACCTCGCGACCGGCCTCTACTCGACGATCGCGGTGCTCGCCGCGCTCGCGCACCGCGACCGGACGGGCGAAGGCCAGTACATCGACATGGCGCTGCTCGACGTGCAGGTCGCGCTGCTCGCGAACATGAACACCAACTTCCTCGCGAGCGGCAAGCCGCCGGTGCGCTGGGGCAATGCGCATCCGAACATCGTGCCGTACCAGACGTTCCAGACGCGCGACGGCTGGATCATCGTCGCGGTCGGCAACGACGGGCAGTTCCGCAAGTTCGTGGAGGCCGGCGGCCAGCCCGAGCTGGCGGACGACGAGCGTTTCGCGACGAATCCGTCGCGCGTACGCCACCGCGACACGCTGGTGCCGATCCTCGCCGAGATGGTGAAGACGCGCGACAAGGCCGACTGGATCGGTGCGCTCGAAGCGGCCGGCGTGCCGTGCGGCCCGATCAACGATCTCGACGAGGTGTTCGACAACGAGCAGGTCGTCGCGCGCGGGATGCAGGTATCGCTGCCGCACCCGTGCGGCGCGGACGCGAAGCTCGTGCGCAACCCGATCCGGATGAGCGCGACGCCGCCCGAAGCACGCACGGCCCCGCCGCTGCTCGGCGCACAGACCGACGACGTGCTGCGCGACATGCTCGGCTACGACGACGCGAAGATCGCCACGCTGCGGGCGAAACAGGCGATCTGAACTCGGCGGCCTGCGCGGGCGTGGACCGGCCAGCGGTGGCAGCGGCCGCAACCACCGCCCCGCCCCGCGCCGTCAATCGTGACGGGCGAGCGCGTCGAGCCAGCCACGTGCATCGGGCCAGTCGCCGAGCCCGCTGTCCGCGTTGATGTGGCCACGCGGGCCGATATCGTGGAATGCGCTGCCCCATGCGTTCGCGCAGGTGCGGGCGAACGCGAGCGAGCCATACGGATCGTCGCTGCTGGCGACGACGCAGGTCGGAAACGGCAGCCGTTCGTACGGCACGGGCCCGAAGCCGTGTGCATCGACCGGAAACGCGGGACCGTCGGGATCAGGCAGCGCGACCAGCAACGCGCCGCGCACCTTCGCGAGCGCGGCCGGGCGCGCATAGCGCGTCGCCCACCACGCGGTGGTCAGTGTGCCGAGGCTGTGACCGGCAATCAGCACCGGCCCGCGCGCGGCTTCGACCGCACGATCGAGTGCGAGACACCAGCCGTTGCGGAACGCCCGGTCCCAGTCGGGCATCGCGACGCGCGAGAAACGTGCGTCGGCACGCTCCCAGCGGCTCTGCCAGTGAAGCGGGCCCGAATTGGCGTAGCCCGGCAGGACGAGAACGGGAAATGGGCTCATGGAAAGTGCGTCGACGAATGAAATCGTTATGGTGCGTCGGCGCAGTGTCGCACACCCGTTCCTCCCTGATGCTGCCTGTCTGAAACCGGAAGGATGTGCGTGGGGTCGGGACGCGTCGAGCGCAGCGTCGCGACCGGACGGCAAGCCGCCTGTCAGGCGGCTCGCGTCATGTCATCGGTCAGCGCACGTTCGCGCCAACGATACCGCCTGCCGCGGCACCCGCGACCGTGCCGAGCGGGCCGCCCGTCACCAGGTAGCCGAGCGCACCGCCCGCAGCCGCGCCGATACCGGCATTGCGCTGCGTATGCGTCATCGCGCATGCGCCAAGTTGCGACAGGGCCGCGACGATCACGGCGGTACGAACGATAAACGTGGTCTTCTTCATCATCATTTTTAGTTTCCTCCGGCCGCGCGGCAACCCGAACGGCGGCATTGAATCGGTGAAGCCATCATAGGCAACGCCAAACGGCCCGGGCAATCCGATTTACGTCGTGTTACAGCCGACACAATATCGAGATAATCGGTCGAAACCCGCCCCCGCCATGCCGCCAGCCGCGCGGGACGGACCCCGGTCAGGTAGAATCACGGGATTAAACCGGCGCGACGCGCCGACACAACCTGACGCCATCCGCATGAGCACCGAACGCAACGACGCCCCCGCGGCTTCCAATTTCATCCGCAACATCATCGACGACGACAACCGCACCGGCAAATGGAGCGGCCGCGTCGAGACGCGCTTTCCGCCCGAGCCGAACGGCTATCTGCACATCGGCCATGCCAAGAGCATCTGCCTGAACTTCAGCGTCGCGCGCGACTACGGCGGCGTGTGCCACCTGCGCTTCGACGACACGAACCCGGAAAAGGAAAGCGTCGAGTACGTCGACTCGATCGTCGACGCGGTGCGCTGGCTCGGCTTCGACTGGCGCAAGGACGCGGTCGATCACCAGTACTTCGCAAGCGACTACTACGACAAGCTGTACGAGTTCGCCGAGCTGCTGATCCAGCGCGGCAAGGCGTACGTCGACAGCCAGAGCGCCGATGAAATGCGCGCGAACCGCGGCTCGCTGACGGAAGGCGGCAAGCCGTCGCCGTTCCGCGAGCGCACGCCTGAAGAAAACCTCGACCTGTTCCGCCGCATGAAGGCCGGCGAGTTCAAGGAAGGCGAGCACGTGCTGCGCGCGAAGATCGACATGGCTTCGCCGAACATGAACATGCGCGACCCGGTGATCTACCGGATCCGCTACGCGCACCACTATCGCACCGGCGACGCATGGTGCGTGTACCCGATGTATGACTACACGCACTGCATCTCGGATGCGCTCGAAGGCATCACGCATTCGCTGTGCACGCTCGAATTCGAGGATCATCGCCCGCTGTACGACTGGGTGCTGAACGAACTCGCGGAAGCCGGCAAGTTCACGCGCCCGCTGCCGCAACAGATCGAATTCTCGCGGCTGAACCTCACGTACGCGATCACCAGCAAGCGCAAGCTGCTGCAACTCGTCACCGAAGGCCACGTCGACGGCTGGGACGACCCGCGGATGCCGACGATCGTCGGCGTGCGCCGCCGCGGCTTCACGCCGGAGAGCATCCACCTGTTCTGCGAGCGGATCGGCGTGACGAAGATCGATTCGTGGATCGACATGAGCATCTTCGAAGGCGCGCTGCGCGACGACCTCGACGACAAGGCCGCGCGCACGGTCGCCGTGCTCGATCCGCTGAAGCTCGTGATCGACAACTACCCGGAAGACCTCGAGGAAGCGTGCACGGCGCCCGTGCATCCGCACCACCCGGATCGCGGCATGCGCACGTTCCCGATCTCGCGCGAGCTGTGGATCGAGCGCGAGGACTTCGTCGAGAACCCGCCGAAGGGCTATTTCCGCCTGTTCCCTGGCAACAAGGTGCGCCTGCGCTACGGCTACGTGATCGAGTGCACGGGCTTCGACAAGGACGCCGACGGCAACGTGACGGCCGTGCACTGCAACTACTTCCCGGACAGCAAGTCGGGCACCGAAGGCGCGAACACGTACAAGGTCAAGGGCAACATCCACTGGGTCAGCGCGAAGCATGCGCAGCCGGCCGAAGTGCGGATCTACGACCGCCTGTTCAAGGAGCCGCATCCGGACGCGGGCGGCGCGAACTTCCTCGAGGCGCTGAACCCCGATTCGAAGAAGATCGTCCAGGCGTACGTCGAGCCGGGCAATGCCGACATCGCACCGGAAACGCGCCTGCAGTTCGAGCGTCACGGCTACTTCGTCGCCGATCGGGTCGATTCGAAGCCGGGCAAGCCCGTGTTCAACCGGATCGTCGGGCTGCGCGACAGCTGGGGCAAGCCGGCGTAACGGCGTGCTTCGCGCGCGACGCGCGGCTTCGCAAGCCGCCGTCGCGTGACCATAAAAAAACCGGCTCCAGGGCCGGTTTTTTGTTGCGTGCTTCGAAGCGAAGCCAGCTCATGGGGCAGCGGAAGCCGCCGCGCTCATTCACCCGCCCATCAACCGCCGATGCAAATCCGCGAGCGGCAGCTTCGTGCGAAACAGCCGCGCGAGGCTGCGGCTTGCATACGCATCGATGTCGCCGGGCACGGTCCAGCGGTACGCATCCATCTCGGGAATCAGCGAGCCGTCGCGGCGGCTCGGAAACATCGACGTGCACGTGCAGTGCGCGGGATCGATCTCGCCCTCGGCCACCTGCACCGCGAACAGGTGCAGATCCTTGTCGTGCCGGTACGCGAAGCGCCCGAGATCGAGCAACCGGGCCGGCGCGAATGCGATGCCGGTTTCCTCGAGCAGTTCGCGCAACGCCGCGTCGGCCGGCGACTCGCCGGGCTCGCCCTGCCCCTTCGGGATGTCCCAGTGCGTGGTATCCGTCGCGTGCGCGAGGAACACGCGGCCGGCCGCATCGAGGATCACGACGCCGCACGACACCGTGCGCGGCGCGCCGCCCCGCTTCATCACGCGCGTGCTCAGCGTTTCTGCAGCTGCCACTTGCCCGCGTCGGTCTTGCAATAGACGGGCTTGAGCGTCATCGTCTGGCCCTTCGCGGTGATGTCGGTGGCGATTTCACGGCAGGTCTTGCCGTCCGTCTCGGTCGTGGTCGGCGTCAGCTTCGCATCGATCTGCGTGCCGCGGCCGCTGCTTTGCCACGTCGTGGTCTCGCCGTCCTTGCCTTCGTCGCGCACCTGCACGACAGCCTTGGAGAGCGACGCACGGTCGGTCTTGCTGAAGTAGCTGAGCGGCGTGTCGTTCAGGAAATTCAGGTTGTTCTGCGCATGGGCGGGCAGCATCGCGGCTGCGCACGCGGCGCCGGCCAGCACGCGCGTGACGACGGAAAGGGATGCACGCATCGACATGTTGTTCTCCTTGGATGTTCGATCGAACGGCGCGATGCATGCCAGCGAACCGGCACGCACACTGCGCCTGTCAGCGAGCGAGGATAGCATGCGTGCCGTCGGCGCCGCCTTCTAGTGGCCTGCCGGCGCGGCCGTTGGCTGATATCCGTCAGTCAGCGTACCCAGGAACGCGATCACGTCCTTGATCTCGGCCGCGTTCAGCGCGGGCTGTTCGCCGCGCTTGCGATCGAACGGCGCTTCGCGGTTGATGTTCGGCCAGTAGCGCTTGGGCAGGTCGTCATAGATCTGCACCTTCCCGTGCTCGACCGGATAGAACTTCTCCGGATGGATGTCGCGCTCGACGTAGAAGCGCATCACGTCCTCGAGCGTGTGATACACGCCGTTGTGGAAGAACGTCTTGCGCAGCGCGACGTTGCGCAGCGACGGCGTGCGGAACAGCCCGCAGAATTCGTCGCGGCCCTTCAGGTCGGTACGCTCGGGGCCGCACGCGCCGAGATCGTGGAAGCGCGGATCGCGATTGACGGGCAGCGCGCGATTGCGCGGTACCGCGATCGCGATCAGCCCGAAATCGCTGAACTGCGGCGGGCCGCCTTCAAGCGTGCGCTGGCTCACGTGACAGCTCGCGCAGTTGCCCTTCTTCTCGTCGTTGAACAACTGCAGCCCGCGCAGCTCCGCGGGCGTGAGCTGCGCGTGGCCGGCCAGGTACGCGTCGTACTTGCTCGTGTACGGATCGAACAGCGCCGGCTGTTGCTGGAAGGCGTCGAGCGCGCGCAGTACCGCGTCGAAAGTCGCCTGATCGTCGCCGAGCACCGTGTCACCGAACGCCTTGCGGAAGGCGTCCGCATAGGGCGCCGCGCGAACCGCCTTCGCCACCCGCGCCGGCGAGCTGCTCATCTCGAACGGTGAAGTGAGCGGAATGCGCGCCTGCGCGTCACGCGTGTCGACGCGACCATCCCACGTCAGGCCGCCGGTCGGACCCGCGTCGATGCTCTCGTCCCCCTCGTCGGGCGAGTCGTGGAAGTGCTCGCTGAACGGCGGAATACCGCGCAGGTATTTCAGCGACGGCACAGCGCGAAAGCCGGTGCGATGCATGTCGTCGCCGCCGAGTTGCACCGACAGCGCATTCGGCGGCCCGAACGCATGCTCGGCGCTGTGGCACGACGCGCACGCGAGCTTGCTGGACCCCGACAGCGACGGATCGAAGAACAGCTGCTTGCCCAGCGCCGTCATCTGCTTCACGCCTTCGAACACCTGCGCGCGCGTCTGCGGCTGGCTGGCCGAAGCAACCGCCGGTGCGGCCTGCGCGGCCGGCACGACGGACGCGGCCGTCTGACTTGCGCCGGGCCGTGCATCGCAACCGGCAAGCGCCGCGAGCGCGGTGGCAAGCGCCAGCGTCGTCGCGGCATGGATTAACGAGCGCGCGGACATCAGGGATTTCGGGAAGCTGTGCATCGTCGTTCTTCTTGTAGCGGTGGGCAATCGGCCGGAGCTTATGTCAGTTCCGTGACCATTGCATGACGTTCAACCGACAGTCAATTGAAAGCGCCCCTACACCCGGCTGTCAAATCGGTTCCAGATAATGCGCGCAGTCGGTCGGCCATCGAAGCTGCTGTGCCGGCCCTACGCAAACCCGATTCCCACACGCGACAAACGACTAAAGAGAGAACATCGCATGAAGAAGCACGCCTGGATTCGCCATACACCGATCGCCCTCGCGGCCGCACTCAGCCTGACCGCCTGCGGCGGCGACGACGTGACGCAACAAGGCCTGTCCACCGTCAAGAACGTCGTCGTGATCTATGCGGAAAACCGCAGCTTCGACAACCTGTACGGCAACTTCCCGGGTGCGAACGGCCTGCAGAACGCGACGGCCGCGAACTCGGTGCAGAAGGATCGCGACGGCTCGACGATGGCGACGCTGCCGAAGATCTGGGGCGGCCTGACCGCGACCGGCATCACGCCGGCAGTCAACGAGGCGATGACGGCGAACCTGCCGAACGCGCCGTTCGCAATCGACGACCCGAAAGGCTTCAACCAGTCGATGAGCATTGCGACGCGCGACATCGTGCACCGCTTCTACCAGGACCAGATGCAGATCAACGGCGGCAAGAACGACATGTATGCCGCGTGGACCGATGCGGGCGGCCTGACGATGGGCCACTACACCGCCGATCCGTCGAAGCTGCCGCTGTGGAAAATCGCGCAGCAGTACGTGCTCGCCGACAACTTCTTCATGGGTGCGTTCGGCGGCTCGTTCCTGAACCACCAGTACCTGATCTGTGCGTGCGCGCCGTTCTATGCGAACGCGGACAAGAGCCCGGCGGCCGGCAAGATCGCAGTCCTGAACGCCGACGGCAAGTCGCTGAAGGTTGCCACGAACTCGCCGGCATCCGCGCTCAGCGGCCCGCCGAAGTTCGTCAACGACGGCGCGCTGACGCCTGACTTCTACGGCATCAACACGATGCAGCCGGCGTATCAGCCGAGCGGCAACAAGGCGGCCACGGGCGGCGATCCGCTGCTCGCCGACCCGGCCAACGCATCGACGATGCCGCCGCAGACGGCGACCAACATCGGCGACCTGATGACCAACGCGGGCGTGTCGTGGGCATGGTACGGCGGTGCGTGGGGCCAGGCGCTGCAGGCGAGCCAGAACGGCACGTCGAACGTGATCTACGGTGCCGATCTGTCGACGCCGAACTTCCAGCCGCACCACCAGCCGTTCAACTACTTCGCGAACCAGGCGCCGGGCACCGCGAGCCGCGCGCAGCACCTGCTCGACGGCGGTGCGAACGGCGCCGAGTTCATCAAGGCCATCGACGCGGGCACGCTGCCGCAGGTCGCGTTCTACAAGCCGCAAGGCAACCTGAACGAGCACCCGGGCTACACGGACGTCACCTCCGGCGACCAGCACATCGCCGACGTGATCGCGCACCTGCAGGCGAGCCCGCAGTGGAAAAACATGGTCGTGGTCGTCACGTACGACGAAAACGGCGGCTTCTGGGATCATGCCACGCCGCCGAACGCCGACCGCTGGGGCCCCGGCACCCGCATTCCGGCGCTGATCGTATCGCCGTACGCGAAGAAGGGCTTCGTGGACCACACGCAGTACGACACGGGTTCGATCCTGCGCTTCATCACGCGCCGCTTCTCGCTGCCGCGCCTCGCGGGCCTGCAACAGCGCGACGACGCGCTCAAGGCGAACGGCGGCCAGCCGATGGGCGACCTGACGAACGCACTCGCGCTGTCGCCGAACCTGTAACGGCATTGCGATGCACCGGCCGGCGCGACGCCGGCCGCATACGACAAAGGGCGGCTTCGGCCGCCCTTTGTCATTGCACACACGCGAACGCAAGCACGTACGCGCCGCGTCACCCGCCGTACTTCCTCCCCGCGCCATCGAGTGCGATGGCCAGAATCATCGCGCGTGCATTCGGCGGCGTCGGCTGACCACTCGGGCGGAACACGTCGTCCCCGCACGCGATCCGCGCGCCCGACAGCACGCAGACACCGGCTTGCCGTGCGCGCCCGGGTTTCCAGTGCTGCTCGCCGAAGTGCGCACGCCCCGGTTCGACCCAGCGTACGACCAGCAACTGCGCCGAACGCTCGAGCACCTGCACGTGCGGGCGGACCGTCGACGCGCGCGGACGGTCGAGCGCCGCAGCCAGGATCATCGCATTCGGTTCGAACGGCGCCCGCCCGCGCGGGCTGAAGACAGCGTCGCCGCAAACGATCTTCTCGCCGGACAACGCGCAGTGGCCCGAGCGGAGCGCGCGCCCGGGTGCCCAGCGCTGTTCCGCACCGCCCGGCCCAAGCCAGCGCACGATCAGCATCTCGTCCGAAAAAGCGAGCACCTGCACGCGCGCATTCATTCGACACCACGCATCGAGCTTCCATTCGCCGGCGGACGCGCCGCGGCACGCGTGCTACCACCCATACTTCAGCTCGACCCCGACATAGTCGGCGTTGTGCCCGCCCGCCTGGCGGATCGCATCGCCGACCTGGAAATGCACGGCCTCGATCGCACCGATCAGGTTCGCCGCGATCGTCCAGTCCGCCCGCAGTTGCACGTACATCCCCGTCCACAACCCGCCCTTGCCCGCCGTGCCCGGCACCACCGCGTTGCCCTGCTGGTAGACCGCATCGCCGGTCGTCTCGCGCCACTGGAAACCGAGCGCACCGAGCAGCGACAGGTTCGGCGACGGCTTCAGCGTCACCGACGGCTTCACGTGGATCAGGTTCGAATACCCGGTGAAGCCGGCGAGCGTGAAGTAATAGCCGTTCGGAAACAGCGGGTTGAAGGTTCCGACACGCCCGTCGTGCGGATGCCGGTCGCCCGACGCCGCGTCGACCTGCAGCGCGACGCGCGGCGACCACGGCGCGTCGAGCCGGTAGCCGGCGATCGAGCCGACCGCCCACGCGCGGATCGTGCTGCTGCCGACCGTCCCCGTCTGCAGCATCGTTTCGAGATCCCAGTCGAAGCGGCCATGCGTACCGGTATAACGCAGGTCCCACACGTCGCGATGCTCCGCGCCGCTCGCATCGAGAAAGCGCGCGTTGCTGCGGTTGTAGCGCGACCAGTAGCCCGACAGGTCGCCGGGCCCCACCGACTGCCGTTCGAAGCGCACACCGCTGAACGTGAGGTCGCGGTTCGACACGTCGTCGAACGTGGACGCGGCGCGGTTCTGCACCGGCTGCGTCGCATACGCGATGAAGCGCCACTTCCCGTATTCGTAGTCGGCCCACACCGCATCGAACGCCTGCCGCACGTTCGGGCCGTCGCGCGCGGCGATGAAGCGCTGCAGGTCGAACGCCATCTCCTGCCGGCCGACGCGGAACTTGAACGTGCCGCCGCCGAGCGCACCCGTGTAGGTCGCGAATGCCTGCTCGAGATCGAGCGGATTCTTGTCGACCGGCGAGATCGTGTTCTTGCCGAATGCGCGGTCGTCCTGCAACTGCACGAAGAACTGCCAGTGCTGGCCGAGATGCGCATCGGCATGCACTTCGACGCGCTGGATCAGGTACGTGTCCGATTGCGCGGAACCGATGCCGAACAGCGGCGCGTCGTTGGTCTCGAGACGCTCGCGCAGGTTCACGCCGAGCGACAGATAGGATGCCGGATCGTTGCCGAGCGGAATGTACTTCAAGCCGTCGAGCGGTGCGCGCGGCACACACGGATTCGCGAGCACCGACCAGTCTTCCTGCCAGCGGTTGAACAGCACGGCCGGCCGCTTGGCCGTGCACGTCGAGGCGGCGCTGTCCGTGCCCGGCGCCGATTCCGGTGACGTTTCGGCGAACGCGGCGCCGCGCCCGGCGAACAACAGCCCCGCGACGACGGACGCGCGTGCGGCACGATCGAAGCGGCGGCTGCCATGCCTCCGTTCCCGCTGTACGCTCATGCGCGCTCCTTCGCCACGGCACCCGCGGATTGCGCCGCGCACAGCGCGAGCACCGCAAGCGCACAAACCGGCGCGAGCAACGCCAGGAAACCGACGTAGCGGAACCCGAGTGCCCCGCACGCCGCGCCGAGCGCGAACGCGACGATCGCAGGCAGCATCTTCGCGAAACGCGCGCGTGCCGCCGTGCGCACGCTGTCGGCCGTGCCGGCGGACAGCATGTCGACGACGTCGAGGATTGCCTGCGTCACGTTGCCCGTCATCACCGTGTTCGGCACGCTTCCCGCATGCGGGATCACGCGCGGATGCGCGTTCTGCACGCCCATCGCGAACGCACCGACGATGCCGGCCACCAGCACCGGCAGGCTATCCGATTGCGTGACGGGCGTCGCCCACACGCCGGCCGCGCAAAAGCCGAGCAGCAGCACGGCCTGCACCGCATGCAGCGCGCGCGTGCCCTGCCACGCCGGCCGCCCCGACATCGACCGCGCGATCAGGCTGCTCGCGATCACGCCGCACACGAACGCGGGAAACACGCTGAGCTTCAGCACGACACCCTGGCCGAAGCCCGCGATGCCCGCGCCGATCAGCACGAAGTTGCCCGTCACGTGCGCGGTGAACAGCCCGAACAGCGCGACGAAGCTCAGCGTATCGACGAAGCCGGCCACCGCCGCAAGGATCGTATCCTCGTGCTTCATCGCGCCGCGCTCGCGTGGATCTCGGCGACATAGCCGCCCGGGAACTGCACGAGCGCAGCGTCGCGGCCGTCCGACGTGAACGGCGGCACGAGCACGGTCACACCCGCGGCCTGCGCCTTCTTCAGCGTTGCGGCGAGATCGGTAACTTCATAGCCCGTCATTTCATGCCCGTACGGATACGGCAGGTGGCCGTCGGTCACGAGCACGGTCATCTTGCCGAAGCCCGATTCGATACGGATGCGGCGGTACGTCTCGTTCGGCCGGCCGATCTCGATGCCCGGCGCCTTGAGGGTGTCGGACACCACCTTGCCGTTCGAGAACTTCACGAAGTCGTGCACCAGTTTGCGCACGCTTTCCGGCGACACGTACACGCGGTTCTCCGGCACTTTTTCCAGCGCATCGTAGTGTGGTGCTTCGGTATGCCAATAGAGCTGCATGTTCAGCCCGCCAGCCCAGCGGATGATCGCGTCGCGGCCGATCGGATCGGGGAACGTGTCGACGATCACGTCCGCGCCGTGTGCGCGCGCCGTCTTCATCGCGACGTCCATGTCGGTGACGAGATAGCCGGTACGCTCCGCGCAGAACGGGTACGGGATCGGCGTCTTGAAGCCGAACACCGAGATCGTGCCGACCGGCGTAAGCACGAGTTGCGACATCGTTTGGCTCGGCGTGGGCGTGACCTGAAACACGCCCTGCTTCGACTTCTTGCCGCCGAAGGTCGCGACGAAGCTGTCGGTGAAGCGGTCGAAATCGTCCGGCGCCACGCACACGTGCGTCGTGTCGTACTGCGGCCCGACGGCCAGCACCGGCACCGGCGCGGGCGGGACCGGCGGCTTCGCGTGCACGATCGGCGCGACGGCGAGACCGCCCGCGATCATCGCGGCGAGCAACACGGAACGAAGGGTTTTCATGACAGGGTTTCCTGGTTGTTTCATCGTCATCGAGGTGTGCGGCCGTCGCCGGCCGGGTGCTTCGCATCGGCGAGCAGGGTCGCGAGCACGAGTGCGGCGATCAGCCCGAGATGCTCGAAAAAGCTGTTGAGCGCCATGAAATGCTCGGCGCCCGTGCGGTTCCAGAAATCGTTGGCCACGGCCATCGCAACCAGCGTCAGCATGCCGAGGCTGCCGGCGCCGAGCCACGTGAAGCGGCCCAGCACGATGCACAGCGAGCCGGCGATCTCGACCGCAATCGCCAGCGCCGCCCATAGCGCGGCCGGCTGCAGCCCGAAATGCGCCTGCTCCGCGACCGCGCCGTTGAAATCCAGCGCCTTCGCGACACCGCCGATCAGGTACGCGGACACCAGCGCCAGGCGCGCAAGCGGCAGGACCCACGGCTGCGCGAGCAGCGCGCGGACCCACGCCGGGTTGCCGGCGCCGCGGCGAGTGATCGGGGTCGCCATGTCAGACCGCCCAGCACGAACAGCCGAACGCGCCCCAGAAGCCCTTCGCGTCCGATGTCGGCAACTCGCGGCTCCACGCGTTCGCATGTGCATGGCCGTGCATACCGCACGCACTCGCGCAACCGCATTGCGCGGCGGCCGCCGCGGCCCGCTGCAGCTGCG